>NC_008609.1:2707500-2885000 GCF_000015045.1 Pelobacter propionicus DSM 2379 | reverse complement strand
TCAAACTCCGAATACCGTTAACGAAGAGCGCGGGAGTCAGACGGCGGGTGATAAGATCCGTCGTCAAAAGGGAAAGAGCCCAGACCGTCAGCTAAGGTCCCCAAATTCATGCTAAGTGGAAAACGATGTGGAAATGCCCAGACAACCAGGAGGTTGGCTTAGAAGCAGCCACCCTTTAAAGAAAGCGTAATAGCTCACTGGTCGAGTGGGTCTGCGCGGAAAATGTAACGGGGCTAAGCATGGTACCGAAGCTACGGGTTGGCGTCTTAAGACGCCAGCGGTAGAGGAACATTGTGTAAGCCTGTGAAGGTCGATCGCGAGAACGGCTGGAGGTATCACAAGAGATTATGCTGACATGAGTAGCGAAAATGCGGGCGAGAAACCCGCACACCGTAAACCCAAGGTTTCCTCCGTCAAGGTAATCTGCGGAGGGTTAGTCGGTCCCTAAGGCGAGGTCGAAAGACGTAGTTGATGGGAAACAGGTTAATATTCCTGTACCACCTATTGTTGCGATGGGGGGACGGAGAAGGGTAGGCGATCCGGGCGCTGGTTGTCCCGGTTCAAGCGAGTAGGGGGGGAGAGCAGGCAAATCCACTTTCCCATTAACCTCGAGACGTGATGACGAGAGCGTATGCTCACAAAGTCGTTGATCCCATGCTTCCAAGAAAAGCCTCTAAGCTTCAGACAATAGGTGACCGTACCGTAAACCAACTCAGGTGGGTGAGGAGAAAATCCTAAGGTGATTGAGAGAACACTGGTTAAGGAACTCGGCAAAATGACACCGTAACTTCGGGATAAGGTGTGCCCTCATCAGGTGTAGCGATTTGCACGTGAAGCCGAAGGGGGTCGCAGAGAAATGGCGGTAGCGACTGTTTACTAAAAACACAGGACTCTGCTAAGTCGTAAGACGATGTATAGGGTCTGACGCCTGCCCGGTGCTGGAAGGTTAAGGGGATTTGTTAGCGCAAGCGAAGCTTTGAACCGAAGCCCCAGTAAACGGCGGCCGTAACTATAACGGTCCTAAGGTAGCGAAATTCCTTGTCGGGTAAGTTCCGACCTGCACGAATGGCGTAACGATTTCCGCGCTGTCTCAACCAGTGGCTCAGCGAAATTGAATTCTCGGTGAAGATGCCGAGTACCCGCGGTAAGACGGAAAGACCCCGTGAACCTTTACTATAGCTTGACAGTGACATTCGGAATAGCTTGTGTAGGATAGGTGGGAGACTATGAAACCGGTACGCTAGTATCGGTGGAGTCGTCCTTGAAATACCACCCTGGTTGTTTTGGATGTCTAACCTGGGCCCGTAAACCGGGTCGGGGACACTGTCTGGTGGGTAGTTTGACTGGGGCGGTCGCCTCCCAAAGAGTAACGGAGGCGCGCGAAGGTTCCCTCAGCCCGATTGGAAACCGGGCGTAGAGTGCAATGGCATAAGGGAGCTTGACTGCGAGACCAACAAGTCGAGCAGGTACGAAAGTAGGTCATAGTGATCCGGCGGTTCTGTATGGAAGGGCCGTCGCTCAACGGATAAAAGGTACTCCGGGGATAACAGGCTGATCTCCCCCAAGAGTTCACATCGACGGGGAGGTTTGGCACCTCGATGTCGGCTCATCGCATCCTGGGGCTGAAGTAGGTCCCAAGGGTTTGGCTGTTCGCCAATTAAAGCGGTACGCGAGCTGGGTTTAAAACGTCGTGAGACAGTTTGGTCCCTATCTACCGTGGGCGCAGGATACTTGAGAAGAGCTGTCCTTAGTACGAGAGGACCGGGATGGACATACCTCTGGTGTTCCAGTTGTGCCGCCAGGCGCAGTCGCTGGGTAGCCACGTATGGAAAGGATAACCGCTGAAAGCATCTAAGCGGGAAGCCTCCTTCAAGATTAGGTATCCCTGGGAGCAATCCCCTGAAGGCCCGTTGTAGACCACAACGTTGATAGGCTGGGTGTGTAAGCGCAGCAATGTGTTTAGCTTACCAGTACTAATCGGCCGTGAGGCTTGACCATAAAAATGAAATTCGGCCGGGGAAGGGCAACCTTCCCCAGGCCGATATATATCGAAGCAAGCGTGCAAACCTAAACACCACAATGCAATTGATAATGATCTGTAGAGGCAGGTTTCAAACCTGTCCCTGCGAAAGATTTCTCGGTGGCTATGCCGAGGGGGCCACACCCGTTCCCATCCCGAACACGGAAGTTAAGCCCCTCAGGGCCGATGATACTGCACGGGTAGCTGTGTGGGAAAGTAGGTCGCCGCCGGGAATAATAAAAGCAGCCCCATCACATCATGTGATGGGGCTGCTTTGCGTTTATACGACGTCAGTAAATTGTGGGTACCGGAGGGCGCATCGCCTATCCCTTCTTCAACAGCGACAGAATGTCGGAAAGAAGATCGGGATCGAACCCTTTGGCGACATGGACCAGGATGCCGTTGCACTCCAGAGAGATGGGCGCGTCAGGGAGGGTGAGTTCCAGGAATCTTCCGGAGACAGGCACAGCCAGACGCTTGCGCCAATAACGGAACCAGTAATAACTCTCGGAGTTTTCCCGGCACCACGCGGCCAGACTCATGCCGCTCTGTTTCCAGGCCGTGGTCTTGGCTGACCAATCCTGACTGACTGTCGACCGCATGAACCCTCCTCGTCGCTACACCACAGAATAACGAGGTCAGTCTCGTGACAGCAAGATGGGCTACGGTTGACGGTTACATAATAACTGCCACCCATCAAACACAAAAAACTCTTCATTGATATCTCCCGACTGTGTGTCAGGTTGTGTGTCAAATGAAGAGTCCTTATGTTTAAGGTAGCTGTTTCAGCTGCTTATGTTAAATGGTGGCGGTGCAGGGATTTGAACCCCGGACCTAGCGAATATGAGTCGCTTGCTCTGACCAGCTGAGCTACACCGCCGTTTAATATGCCTCTTTGGAGACCAAAGAGGCATAAATGTTTTTACGAAAGCTTTACAAAGAGATGTAATGTTTAAATGATTTTTGTGGCGCTGTCAAGGGAAAAGGTTCTGTTTTCTCCTGCAGCGGCTCTGTCGGTACCCAATGGTGGCGGTTGGCCGTCACCTACAGCGTGATGCTATCAAGCGCGCTGCGCACCTTCTGTAGGAAAACCGATGGCAAATATGGTTTGAATATCAATAGTGCATTTTCATCGACTAGTTTTCGCTGTTTGATGATCTCAGGCGTATGGCCGCTGGCGAATACTACCTTTATATTGGGAGCATGCTTTTTGATTTCGACATAAGCTTCCTGTCCGCTCATTTTGGGCATGACCAGATCGAATAGAAGCAGATTAATTCTCTCAGCGTGTTTCAGGTACTTCTGAACGGCGTCTTCCCCGTCAACGGCAACGATAACCTCGTAACCGAAATGCTGCAGTATGGCCTCAGCCATATTCCGCACCGCTTCATCGTCTTCTGCCAGCAGGATGGTTTCTCCCCCTTTTCCGGATTTTTCGTTCTCCAATGCTTTGTCTCTGTCTGTTGCTGTAGATGAGACCAGCGGGATATATATCCTGAACGCCGTCCCTTTGCCTGGTTCGCTGAATACGGTTATGTGACTTTCGTGCTGCTTGATGATGTGTGAAATAAGAGAGAGTTGTAGTTCCGGCCACTTGCTCTGTTCCTGTATGCTGAAAAGCGGATTGAATATGTGTTCCAGATCGTCACTGCCCATGCTGGCGTTGCTGTGTGTCACTGTCAGCAGGGCATAGGAATTGCGTGTTTTTAAATCGTTGATTGCACATACATCGGGGCCGAGTCTGGTCTGATCTGTGGTGATCGTCAGTGACCCGCCCCTTTGTGTGGTATCAAGAATCTTATTGATGAGACATGTTAAGAGGAGTTCAAGGTGGTGCTTGTCAGCACAAACCGTCAGTTCTTGATCCGATATCAAGGTTGTGCAGTTAATATCTTGGCCGAAGAGCCGCAACAGGTTGTTCTGCATCGATAAAATGGTTTCGTTCAGATTTATGTTTTTCTTTTCGCCTGACTGCTTTCTGCAAAAAATCTTGAGTTTATTTGTCAGATGTGCAGCTTTTTTGGCATTCGTCACGATTTGCTCCACATTTTGTCGATTGGGATCGTTTCTGGACATACTCATGAGGGTAGTGTTCCCGTATCCGACTATTGTGGACAGGTGGCTGTTGCATTCATGGGCGATCCCGCCAGCCAGTATGCCGGCTGCCTCCATCTTCTGAGCGTAATGAAGTTTCCGTTCAAGTGTTTTTTGTGCGGTTATGTCCTGCAGGGTGATGAGCAGCATGTCCTGTTTTCCTGTGGTTGCCCTGGAAATTGAAAGGATGAATGTGAGATTAGTCTCGCTGTCTTTGGCTGATAACGGCAGACTC
The DNA here is from genome assembly GCF_000015045.1 of Pelobacter propionicus DSM 2379. Lineage (GTDB taxonomy): Bacteria > Desulfobacterota > Desulfuromonadia > Geobacterales > Pseudopelobacteraceae > Pseudopelobacter > Pseudopelobacter propionicus. The sequence continues at coordinate 2,880,651 of NC_008609.1, read as the reverse complement.
ACTTCTTTACAGGAATACTGTTGCTCACTATTTAGGCAATTTTTGATGCAAATACGCAACAAGCATTCTCGGCAGTTTGGTCCAAAACCACAACCTTCGGGAGTGTCCAGCGCGTGGATGCAGCGCAATGCCTCTCCGCTTCTCAGGCCGAGCATGTCAATAGCAGGCGATCCGGTGAGTGAACACCCATGTTTGTTGATTCTGCGAATTCGCAGTTCTCCATCCAGAAGTAGTAGTGGAAATGGGGCGACTTCAAAAAAATTCGAGAGCTGTTGTTCCTGCTCTTTAATAGTGTCCTCCGCCCGCTTAAATTCCGATGCTCTAATTGCTAGCTCTGATTTAAGAGTTTTTATTTCATCGACAACCTGTCTGCGCTCGGTCAGGGCAGCCTGAAGTTCGCGCACCTTCTCCTCGAGTTTGGTCGCCACGATCCGGCCATATTCCCGGAGATGCTTCCGGTCGCTTTTGTCGATTGTCGGGTATACTATCGTTTTCTGGGGCTTGCTGGTCGCGGTGATCGCCGCGTCAGCCTGCAGCCACACGCTCTCCGGAGCTTTGTTTTTGACAATAAATGCTGCTGCCCCCAGAGAAATGGCGAGTTTTTCTTCCTGCTCTCCGGTGAAGGTGTCCGAATAGAAGAGAAAGGGGATCGAGGTGAGTTTTGGGTCGGCCTTCAAAGCCCAGAGGAGTTGAAAGCCATCCATTCGTGGCATGAGTGTGTTGGATACGATAATATCCGGTTGGCGGTGAATGGCAAGGTCGAGACCTTCCAGTCCATCCGCTGCTTCGATCACCATGCATCCGTGTCGTTCCAGGGTGAAGCGCAAGATTTCTCGTTCATTGGGATTGTCTTCAACGATCAGAATGTTCACTCGGTTGCTCGCCCTGTGGACATGTATAGTAAATTTCTTGATCCGTCGGCCATGCTTTAGTCGTATGCAAGCTGGACTTTTTGAATGAGGATGCTCGACGCAGCGGATGTGTGTCATAACTCTAGCGTACCCTGGCTCATTTTCAAGTTAGATGTGAATAAACTCCAATCTCTGCTGTTTTTTGTGAGTTTTTTTTTGTTGACAAGCCAAACACAATAAAGGTAGTTTTAAATACCTCGATTGTGAATGTATCCACAGCGTCAATTTGCTTTACCCTCAGATACCCTTCACCACAAAGTTTAAGAATTTCCAAGTGTCACTAACAGTTCTTTCAAGCAGGAAATCTCCTGCTGTAAATACAATCCCTTTCTGCCGCTGCCTTGAGGTCAGAGTCACCCACTGAAACCCTATATGGCATTCACCAACCCCGCCATGCTGAAAATCAACTTTTGCAGCCGCATAAACGCATGTTCCACTCACATGCAGGAGAACCGATGAACTTACAGGAACTGAAAGGCAAGAAGATCAACGAGCTTAACGCCATTGCCCGTGATCTTAGTATTGAGGGCGCATCAAGCTTGCGCAAGCAGGATCTCATCTTTGCCATCCTTAACGCGCAGACCGAACAGAACGGCATGATCTTTGGCGAAGGTGTGCTTGAAACTCTCCAAGACGGCTTTGGGTTTTTACGGGCTACGGATTATAATTATCTGCCGGGTCCAGATGACATCTACGTTTCGCCGAGTCAGATCAGGCGTTTTAATCTGCGTACTGGAGACACCGTCTCTGGACAGATTCGGCCTCCCAAGGAGGGTGAACGTTATTTCGCTCTGCTCAAGGTGGAGTCCGTCAACTTCGAGTCACCTGAAGTCGCCCGGGAAAAAATCCTGTTTGACAACCTGACCCCGCTCTATCCTGAGGAAAAGCTGAAGCTGGAAACCGGTGCCGACAACCTTCCCATGCGTGTTGTCGAGTTGATGGCTCCCATCGGTAAGGGGCAGCGCGGCCTGATCGTTGCGCCACCTCGCACCGGCAAGACAATGCTGATCCAGAATATTGCAAACTCCATTGCCGCCAATCATCCGGAAGTCTATCTGATCGTACTGCTGATTGACGAGCGTCCAGAAGAGGTTACGGACATGCAGCGTTCGGTAAACGGCGAGGTGGTTTCCTCCACCTTTGACGAACCGGCGACACGCCACGTCCAGGTGGCTGAAATGGTCATCGAAAAGGCCAAGCGACTGGTGGAGCACAAGCGGGACGTGGTTATCCTGCTGGATTCGATAACACGTCTTGCGCGTGCATACAATACCGTTATTCCTCCTTCTGGCAAGATTCTCTCCGGAGGTGTGGACTCCAATGCTCTGCACAAACCCAAGCGTTTCTTCGGTGCTGCCCGCAATATCGAGGAAGGTGGTTCTCTGACCATCATTGCCACAGCACTGGTGGATACCGGCAGCAAGATGGACGAGGTTATCTTCGAGGAATTCAAGGGTACCGGCAACATGGAACTGCACTTGGATCGCAAACTTGTTGAAAAGAGGACGTTTCCCGCCATTGATATCAACAAGTCCGGAACTCGCAAGGAAGAACTGCTGATCGACAAGAACTCCCTGAACCGCATCTGGATTCTGCGCAAGGTCATCCACCCCATGAATGTTGTGGACAGCATGGAATTCCTTCTGGACAAGCTCTCAGAGGCGAAGACCAACCAGGCATTTCTGGATTCCATGTCCAAGTGAAAAAATAGGTTGTAAATAAATTCCCAAATCGCTAACATCAAACTTTGGTAGATCGTTGCTTGCGGTTGTTTCCGCGGCACTCGATTAATATGAAGGAGGAAGAGATGAAAGAAGGTATCCACCCCATGTATTCTGATGCCACCGTGAAGTGCCTGTGTGGTAACACGTTCCAGACCCGATCCACGCGCAAGGAGATCAATACCGAGATCTGCTCCGCCTGTCATCCGTTCTTTACCGGCAAACAGAAGCTGATCGATACCGCTGGGCGTGTCGAGCGGTTCAAACGGCGCTACGGCCAAGTATAGAAACGTTCAGCACCACAAGGGAGAGGGGGTTTTGTCGCCGGGCGAAATCCCCTTTTTCTGTTCTCCGGCAGGATGCGAAGATATGCTTCCGGGCGCGTGCAACGCCTCCGACCTACCACGGATACCCATGAATATCGAGCTCATTTCCCATACTCCTGAGCCGGAAAAGAGCGTCGCTCTGGCGGCTAGGCTCTGTTACTCGCCGGCGACGATCGCTGAATTGCGTAAGTCCTTCGATTCCTCCGACATCGAGTCATTCCTGAATAAAATCATGTCCCTCGGGCATCACTCGGTGCTGGAGCATGCCTCGTTCACCTTTGGAATCGAGGGTATCTCCCGCGTGACCTCCCACCAGCTGGTGCGCCACCGCATTGCCTCCTTTTCCCAGCAGTCACAACGCTATGTGTCCCATAGTGAGGAATTTTCCTCGATCATGCCCGGTTCCATCGCGGCTAATCCCGAGGCGCGTAGGATCTTCGCCTTTATGTCCGAGACGCTGCACAAGGCCTATTCCCAGTTGGTGGATATGGGTATTCCCCCCGAGGATGCGCGCTATGTGCTGCCCAACGCCACCGAGACCAAGCTGGTCATGAGCATGAATGCCCGAGAACTGCTGCATTTCTTCGCGTTGCGCTGCTGCCGGCGGGCACAGTGGGAGATACGCGAGATGGCCGTGGAGATGCTGCGGCTGGTGAAAAAAGTCGCTCCGGTGATCTTTCGCCAAGCCGGTCCCGGCTGTGTCAACGGTCCCTGTCCGGAGGGGCCGTTCTGTTGTGGTCAGGCCGATGGGGTGCGCGACTATTTCAAAAAACTGGAATAAATCGTACACTCCGACCCGAGGTGCAGGCGTGTTGGTTGCGGATGCGTTTCGGGGCGTTACGTGCAGGGCACGTTTTCACCGTGCGCTTTCACCGCGTTTGTTTTGTTTTAATCTGTAAGTGTGCATGCACAGGGGATTTCATGGAAAAGATCAATGTCGGCGGTCAGGCGGTAATCGAGGGTGTCATGATGAGGGCACCACGATCCCTCGCCATCGCGGTCCGTCGGGCAAATGGCGAGATAGTTGTCAAACGTGAACTGGTTGCGCCGTTGTCGGAGCGCTATCCATTCGTCAAACTGCCCATAATCCGTGGAGCGGTGGCGCTGTTCCAGTCGCTTGTCATCGGCATCAAGGCGCTCAACTTCTCCGCCAACGAGGCCATGGTGGAAGAACAGCCGGAAGGGGAGAAGGACGGTCAGGAGCTTTCCGCTTGGGCTATGGCCGGCACCATGGCTGTGGCGTTCGCCTTTGGCATAGGCCTGTTCTTCGTTCTGCCGCTCTACGCCACCAGACTTTTGACCCAGTTTGCCCTGATCAGCGATACCAATCTCATTTTCAATCTGGTGGACGGCGTCATCCGGGTGATCGTCTTTTTGCTCTACATCTGGAGCATCTCCCGCATGAAGGACATCAGGCGGGTCTTTCAGTACCATGGCGCCGAGCACAAATCCATTTTCGCCCACGAGGCGGGAGAAACGCTGACGGTGGAGAATGTACGGCCTTACAGCCGCCTGCATCCGCGCTGCGGCACCAGCTTCCTGCTGATAGTCATGCTGGTCAGCATAGCCGTATTCTCTCTGATCCCCAAACTTTGGCCCTTTTACCTCAAGGCCGGTTCACGGGTTGTGCTGCTGCCCCTGATCGCCGGCATATCCTATGAGTTCCTCAAGTGGGGCGCCAAACACGAGGCCAACCCGTTGGTCAGGTTACTCATTGCACCGGGATTGGCACTGCAGCGCCTGACCACCGGCGAGCCCGACGACGCCCAGTTGGAGGTAGCCATCCGGTCGCTGAACGAGGCGCTGGAGGTCAATGCCGGATACGCCGATGACCGGCTGGTGGTGTGAATCCGGATTTGGCTGGCGGAAACGGTGCGCCTGGTCGCTTCAGTGCTCTGATCCGTTGCGTCCGTGAGGTGGCGTGAGTAACTGCCATTTTGAGATGATATTTTTGTGAGAGGTCTTTGTGATGTTCGACAAGATAGAAGAACTTGAGCGGCGCTACCAGGAACTGGAAGCGCTGTTGTCCGACCCGGCGGTCATTTCCAACCAGCCGGAGTTTCGCAAGCTGTCCCGCGAACATGCCGACCTGACCGGCCTGGTGGCTGCCTACCGCCGCTACCGCAGGGTGCTGGAGGAGATGGAGGGAAACCGCGAGCTGCTGGCTGATGTGGATATGAAGGAGATGGCGGAAGAGGAGCTGAAAGTTCTGGAGGAGGAAAAGGAACGACTGGAGGGGGAAATCCAGATGCTGTTGCTTCCCAGGGATCCCAACGATGACAAGAGCGTCATCCTGGAGATTCGCGCCGGCACCGGCGGCGACGAATCGGCTCTGTTCGCCGGCGACCTGTTTCGCATGTATTCCCGTTTCGCGGACGTCAACCGCTGGAAGGTGGAGACCATATCCGCCTCGGAATCGGAGCGGGGCGGCTTCAAGGAGATCATCGCCTCCGTGGAAGGGGAGGGGGTCTTTGCCAAGCTCAAGTACGAATCAGGTACCCACCGCGTGCAGCGCGTTCCGGAGACCGAGGCCCAAGGGCGCATCCACACCAGCGCCTGCACCGTGGCGATCATGGCAGAGGCCGAGGACGTGGACATCGACATCAATCCGACCGACCTGAAGATCGACGTGTACCGCTCCTCCGGCGCTGGTGGTCAGCATGTCAACACCACCGATTCAGCCGTGCGCATCACCCACCTTCCCACCGGCACGGTGGTGGCCTGCCAGGAGGAACGCAGCCAGATCAAGAACCGCGCCAAGGCCATGAAGGTCCTCAAGACCCGCATCATGGACTCCATTCAGCAGGAACAGAACGCCAGGATGGCGGCGGACCGCAAGCAGCAGGTTGGTTCCGGCGACCGCTCGGAGCGCATTCGCACCTATAACTTTCCCCAGGGACGCATGACCGATCATCGCATCGGCCTGACGCTCTACCGCCTGGATGCCATCATGGCCGGGGATATCGCCGAGATCGTGGATGCCCTGCGCGCCCATTACCAGATGGAGGCGCTCAAGGCGCAGAGTGAAGAGTGAAGAGTGAAGAGTGAAGAGTGAAGAGTGAAGAGTGAAGAGTGAAGAGTGAAGAGTGAAGAGTGAAGAGTGAAGAGTGAAGAAAGCGCGGGGCGACCATCCGGTCGCCCCGCGCTTTCTTGTGTGATTCTTGGACAGTGGGCAGGCTCTTTGAGTCTGACGCGTACCCCGGTTCAGAGGTCCAGGATCATGGCGTTTTCGTCGCAGTCGGGAAACTTGGGGCACTTGACGCAGTCTCCCCATACCTTGTGGGGGAGTTCAGACTTGTCCACCAGTCGGAAGCCGAGGCTGGAGAAAAAATCGGGGCGGTAGGTCAGGCAGAAGAGCCGTTTCAGTCCCAGTTTGCGCCCCTCGTCGATGCAGGCCTGGACGAGTTTGCCGCCTATGCCCCTGCGGGTCGCCTCCTCGGCCACCGCGGTGGAGCGCACCTCGGCCAGGTCCTCCCAGACGATGTGCAGAGCGGTTGTACCCAGCAGTTTTCCCTCTTCTTCGTAGACGTAAAAATCGCGCAGCGACTCGTACAGTTCGGACAATGAGCGGGAAAGCATGTCCCCCTTGGTGGCGTAGGCCATCACCAGTTTCTGGATGTTTTTGACGTCGCTGATCTGTGCCTTACGAAGCATTGTGCCCTCCTTTATATCCCGACCCTCACCAGCGTTGGCTGAAGCACGCGGATCAGTTCCGCGGGTTGCATGCGCACCAGATACCCCCGCTTGCCACCATTGATGATGATCTCCGGCAGTGCGGCGATGCTCTCTTCCATGTAGACCGGCATCTTGCGGCGCGTACCGAAGGGGGAGGTGCCGCCTACCAGGTATCCGGTATGTCTGTGGGCGGTCTCCGGTGTGCAGGGGGTGATCTGTTTGACGCCTACGATCCGCGCCAATTCCCTGGTGGAAACCTGCCGGTCGCCGTGCATCAGGATTATCAGGGGGATCTGCCGGTCATCCTCCATCACCAGGGTCTTGATGACGATATGTTCGTCCACCCCCAGTTCTCGTGCCGAAACGGTGGTGCCTCCCTTGTCAACATAGCTGTAGAGGTGGTCCGTAAAAACCACATGCTCCTGGCGCAGGTGCCGCACTGCCTGGGTTGTGGGTGTTTTGCTCTTTGCCACTGCATTGTCCTGATTGTTTGTTTCGTGTGCGTTGCTCTTTTGGTGCGCTTCCGGCCCGCCATGGTCTGCAAGATAGCACGCTTTTGTTCCCTTGTCACGCGGCGGGGCTTCTGCTTTTTCTGTTCACATTGCCGGGCTGTTCGTGATAAAGAGGTATGCTGCATGATGTACCCACTTTAACGGAAACCCCATGGGGAGGCTTACATGACTGAGTATAGAGCGATGCAGGAACTGCCGGATGTGGCTGGATACGGGGCTGGAGACGTGCTGGTGCTGGCGGGCGAACTCTTTGGCCGCGGCTATGCCAATGGTTTGCTGGATGAGGCCAGGCGCATCGGCATGACCGTGATCGGCATGACCGTGGGACGGCGCGACTCCGATGGCACGCTGCGCCCCCTGACTGCCGAAGAACTGGCAACTGCCGAGGCCAACCTGGGGGGCACGATCATCAACGTGCCGCTGGAAGCCGGCTTCGACATGGAGTCGGTTGACGGCCAACCCTCCATCGCCGAACTGCTCAAGAAGGCCAGGCCCGATGACTGGAGTTCCATCACCATTGGCGCCGATGTGATCGAGAAGGCCAGGGCGGCCGGTACGGCCCGTTTCCGCGCCGCGTTGCGACAGATCGTTCAGCAGCTGGACGGCATGATCCCTGCCAGCGCCAACGTCCTGATCGCCCATACCATGGCGGGGGGGATCCCGCGGGCGCGTGTCTTCATGCCGCTGCTCAACCGGGTCTTCAAGGGGACCGGCGACAAATACCTGGCATCGGCTGATTTCTGGAACAGCGATCTGGGCCGGCTCTGCGACGCCAGTTTCAACGAGGTGACCGCGGATACCTTCCGCTACCTGATCGAGGAGACCGCCCCCCTGCGTGAGCGCGCTGTTGCTGCCGGTGGCCGGGTCAACTACTCCGCCTATGGCTACCATGGTACCGAGGTGCTGGTGGGGGGGGAGTATCTCTGGCAGTCCTATACCCCCTATGTTCAGGGGTGGGCAAAGATCCGCCTGGAGGATGTGGCCAAGGAAGCCTCTGAAAAGGGGATCACGGCTGCGGTGTTCAACTGCCCCGAGATTCTGACCAACTCCAGCGCCCTCTTCCTGGGGGTGGAGATCTCGCTTTACCCGCTGCTCAGCGCCATCCGCGCCAGCATAGGCGATGGGGCCGAGCCTCTCTTCCAGCGTTGCCGGTCCCTGCTCAAGGAGGGGGAAACCCTGGAGGTGATGCTGGAGCGGGCCGACGCCTACCTGTCGTCGCCGGTGGTTGCACCCATGCTGGACTATGCCTCCTGGCCGCACCACAACACCAAAGAGCAGGCCGAGCTGATGCTGGCCGCGTCGGCCGAACTGATGGGGATGCATACCGACCAGAAGCAGTTGGTCTGCGCCGAGCTGTCCCGGGTCGTCTTCCGCTCCACCGGCAGGCTGATTCTGCACGGGTCGTGGAATCCGCCCGCTTCTGCGGTCTGGCTGACCCACCCCGTCATTGCACGATTGCTTGCCGACACGCTCGGGCAGGGCATCCTGTAGGCACGGTTTTGGTTTTTTTGTAAGGAGACACCTGCTCCGATAGTGCTGCCTCATCTCCTTCCCGTGGCAGGTTCCCGCGGGAACAATGTGTATCTCTTCCAAGGGTGGTGTCTGTCGGAGCAGTATTCTGTTTGTACGATGGGGAAAACATGAAGATGGGATTCAGGGCTGTTTTTGCGGCTCTCTGTACGCTGACGTTGCTCCAGGGGTGCGCCGAACTGAAGCTGAACAAGCCGACCGACGAACTCTACCGGGATGGCGAGGCCTCGTTCCAGAAGGGGAAATACGAGGATGCCGTGATACAGTGGCGGCGGGTCAAGGAGAGTTTCCCGCCTCCGGAATTGTCGGCCAGGGTGGAGATCAATATCGCCGATGCCTATTTCCTCAACAAGGATTACATCGAGGCGGCCGCCGAGTATGAAAACTTCCGCAAACTGCACCCGAACCACGAGTTGATGGGCTATGCCCTCTACGGCCAGGGGCTCAGCAATTTCAAACAGATCAAGGGGATCGACACGGACCAGACGCCGGTCAAGAATGCGTTGTCACTCTTTGAGTCGTACACCAAGCTCTACCCTGGCGGAGCCAACCTGCCGGATGTGCAGGCCCGGATCGTCGATTGCCGCGACAAGCAGTTGCAGTACGAACTGTACGTGGGCAAGTTCTACCTGCGCACCGGATCCTACCCGGCCGCCATCGCCCGCTTCGAGGAGGCGCTGAAGGGATTCGGGGACCTGCCGCGCAGCGACGAGACGCTCTTTTATCTGGGTAGTGCCTATGTGGAGAACGGCCAGAAGCCCAAGGGGCAGGAGGTCTATACCCGCCTGCTTAAGGAGCATGCCACGAGCTCCTTTGTCCCTGAAGTCAAAAAGGCTATGGCTGCGCTGTGATGGGAACGGATCAGATCGCCTGCTGGGCCATGATCGTGGCCGCTTATCTGCTCGGTTCCATACCGACCGGGCTTTTGCTGGGAAAACTGTGCGGCGTTGATGTGCGCAGGGAGGGGAGCGGCAACATCGGTGCCACCAACCTCTACCGCACGGTGGGGCGTTGGGTGGGAGTCATGACCCTGGCAGGGGACTGTCTCAAGGGTGCTGTTCCGGTGCTGCTGGCAAGTCGGTACTGTTCCCCGCCGGAATGTGCCGCCTGGGTCGGACTGGCCGCCTTCTCTGGCCATGTGTTCTCGCTGTTCCTGAAGTTCAGGGGAGGCAAGGGGGTCGCCACCGCCCTGGGGGTCTTCCTGGTGCTGTCGCCCCTGGCCGTTGTCTGTGCCCTGGCGCTGTTCGTGGGGCTGATGCTGGTCTGGCGCTATGTCTCATTGGGGTCGATCATGGCCGCGGCGTTGATGCCGCTGGCCGTTGTCTTTCTGGGGGGGGGTAGGGACCTGTTTTGGGTGACCCTGATCATATCCCTGGTGGTGATCGTCAAGCACCACGAGAATATCAGGCGCCTTGTGGCGGGAACGGAGAATCGCTTCAAGGCCTGAGCGAGGTTTGGTGTCGTCCGCTCAGACCCTGTCGCCGCTGTAAATGCTAGCGATGCCGAAGGTGAGTTCCCGGACCCGGACATCGCAAAAACCGGTCTCGGCGATCATGCGGGAGAACTCCGTCGGGGAGGGGAACTCCAGTACCGAGTCGGGCAGGTATTTGTAGGCGTTGTAGCGTGAGAACAGTCCGCCGATCATCGGCAACAACCTGCGGAAGTAGAAGTAGTAGATTTGCCTGAACAGGGCCGAGCGCGGCGTGGAGAACTCCAGGATGATCAGTCTGCCGCCCGGTTTCAGCACCCGTCGCATCTCCGCCAGCCCCATTCGCCTGTCCACCACATTCCTGATTCCGAATGCAATGGTAACCGAATCAAAGGTGCCGTCCGCAAAAGGGAGCGCTTCGCAGGGGGCCACCTGGAAGTCGATCCGTCCGGCGTAGGGGGAGCTGGCCACCTTCTCTTGTCCCAGCTCGACCATCTCCCGGCAGAAGTCGGCTCCCGTTATGCGCACTGATGGCGGCGTTCTGCGTGCGATCTCCAGCGCCACGTCACCGGTGCCGGTGGCCACATCCAGGATCCTCGACCCCTCGTCATAGTGGAGCAGTTGCACCGCCTTTGTGCGCCAGCGCCGATCGATGCCGAAGCTGAGCAGTCGGTTGAGGAAGTCATAGCGTGGTGCGATGGCGCCGAACATCTGTTGGATTCTCTCGCCTTTTTCGGAAAGCCTGAACATGATTTGCACAACCTTGTACGGAAGTATGATGATATATAGCTGATTTTTGCCTTGTAGCATACTCGGAGCAGAGAACACCAGCAAAAACGGCTTCTGCCCGCGTGAAGCCCCGCGATCCGCTGACCTGCCTCAGGGGCGCAAGTTACGCATTGAAAGGGAGTCTGACCCGTGGCGCCACCATTCATCCGCATTCAGGATATTGCCGACATCCTGATCATGACCTTCCTCCTGTACCAGCTCTACTCCTGGTTCTATCGCACCCGTGCCATGCAGGTCCTGCTGGGGCTGGGCGTGGTGACCCTGATCTACTTCGCCACCCGCTTTCTCGGGCTGTATATGACCAGCTGGATACTCCAGGAGCTGGGCACGGTCCTGATCATCCTGCTGATCGTGGTGTTCCAGGCGGAGATCCGCCAGGCGCTCTACCGCTTCAGTCTGTTGCGCCACCTGTTCGAGCGGCGCAATGAAGTGCGTCCCAGTCCCTTTCAGGATATTGTTGAAACCCTCTTCTGTCTGGCTGCCAAGCGCACCGGAGCGCTTCTGGTCTTCGAGCGCAACGACCCGTTGGGTGATCTGATGCTGAACGGTGTCAAGATGGACTGTCGCATCAGTTCCCAGATCCTGGAGACCGTCTTCACCGACGGCACTCCGCTCCACGACGGCGCGGCCCTGGTCCGCGGCGAGCGCATTGCCGTGGCTTCCTGCCACCTGCCGCTGTCGGTCAATCCGGAAATCCCCCAGTACCTGGGGACGCGCCATCGCGCGGCCCTGGGGCTCTCCGAGCGCACCGACGCCGTGGTGGCCGTGGTTTCCGAGGAGCGCGGTACGGTGTCGCTGGCAGTGGGCACCGAACTGCGCCCCTACGACACTCCGGGAGAACTGATCGCGGCCCTGGAAGGGCTGTTCGCTCCGCATCTTGAAAAGCCGCATATCACCCACGGCCTGCACCTGTTCAGCAATCTGATGCCGAAAACGGCAATCCTGCTGATTGTGGCTACGCTTTGGGCACTGATCAGTTCGCGACAGGGACAGATCATCACGGTAAGCGCTCCGGTCAGGCTGCACGGCATACCGGATCGCCTGGCCTTGGTGCGCAGCGCTCCCGAAGAGGTGGATGTACAGCTCAAGTCGTTTTCCATCCTGACGCCGCTCCCCTCCAAGCTGGATATTTCCGCCGACATAGACCTCTCCTCCGTCCGCCAGGGACAGGCCAATGTCAGGGTCAAGAACACCGATTTCAGGCTCCCCTCGGGAATGGAGGTAACGTCTGTCACGCCCTCATCCATCAGGGTGGTGACCGATCGCAAGGAGCGCAGAAGGGTGCCGGTGCGGGTGGCATTACGCAGAAACACGGGGCACGGATTGCGGGGAATGAAAATCGTGGCTGACCCGGACTGGGTCGAGGTTGAGGGGCCGGCGGCCCAGGTTCAACGCATCGATGCGGTTGTTACCGAGGAAGTGGATGCCGGCCGTCTGATCAGGGGGCAGGACTATCGCCGGAGCCTGCTGCCGCCGGATAACAATATATCCGTTCTGCGGGACGAACCGGTTGTCGTGCGACTGATTTCTCGTGAAAAAAAATAATAATTCGGATTGCTTGGCCTGCTTGATGCATGGCAAAACAGGGCTGGAAGGACATTGCAATTGACTTTGCATACTTTTTGTTATATAGAGTATAGCCATGTTGGTTAAAAATAGAACAAAAAGGAGGAGGAATGATACATAAACGGTACATATTACTGTCACTCTGTCTTGTTGCCCTTGCCTTGCCCCAGCTTGCCCTGGCGTCCAAAACGCATGTTGTCCGCAAGAGCGAATCTCTCCATACAATCGCCCGCAAATATCACGTCTCCGTCGCTGAACTCAAATCGGTCAACAACCTGAGCGGAATCAGGATCGACAAGGGTGCGCGACTGATCATCCCTTCCGATTCCTCGAACCGCTCAAAAAAAATAAAAATGGCCGAAAAAGCCCATGTCTATCGGGTTGTCAAGGGGGATACCCTGCCGAGGGTCGCCCGCAAGACAGGAATCCGCATGGCCGAACTGCGCCGTTTGAACGGCCTTAAGGGCAACAGGGTCAAGCCGGGGCAGGTGCTGGCCCTGAACGCGTCACGTCCGCTGGCCGATGATGCGCCGATGGCGGCAGCGGTGGCCACTGATCGACTCAAGATGGTCAACAGGGATCTGCTCAATGAGCAGGAGTTCAGCGATACCCTGGCTGAACTGACCGACATCGACAGCGATCGTCCGGTCGACCTGGCAAAGAACCTCGAAGACAGCAGCAGTATCAGCAAAATCAAGAATACCGCCTACAGTTTCCTGGGGGCGCGTTACCGCTTTGGCGGCACCAGTCGCACTGCCCTTGACTGCTCCAGTTTCATTCAGCAGGTGTTTCGCGACCACAATATCAGTCTTCCCCGTACCGCCCGTGAGCAGTTCTATGCAGGGGCGGAGGTGCCGCGCGGCGACCTGCAGAAGGGTGATCTGGTCTTCTTCCAGACCTATGCCCGTTTCCCGTCCCATGTGGGCATCTACCTGGGCAATCGCAAGATGATCCACGCTTCGTCCCGTGAACGTCGCGTGGTGATCTCCTCCATGGACACCCCCTACTACCTCTCCCGTTTCCTGGGCGCCCGGCGTGTCGGCCTCGGCCAGAAGGGGTTTGACGACTTCAATGAATTGCTGTCCGGTGTGGAGGAGGAGCGCGAGAGTGATGTGATGGCCAACGACACCCTCGGACTGTCGCTGACCATGAACAACTGATTCCGCGCCCTGTTTGCGTAGCCGTATCCAACGATCCGGGCCCCATGGCCCGGATTTTTTTTAGCCGGTATATCCATGACTGTCCTTCTGGCCTACATATCCGCTTCTCGCGACCGCGACGATCCCCACATCTCCCTGCTTCCCACAGGACTCTGCTCCCTGCAGGCCTGTCTGCGGGAAGTAGGTTTCGATGCGCTCCTGGCCAATTTCTCCGCCTGGTCCGCTTCCCGGATCGAGGCTTCGCTCAGGGAGATTCGGCCGCGGCTCCTGGTCATCTCCCAGTGGACCCACAACCGCCACGCATCCCTGGAACTGGCCCACGTCGCACGCCGCCTTGATCCCGAATGTGTCATTGTCATGGGGGGGGGACATGCCAGCTTCCAGTACGACGAGGTCCTGGGCCAGGGCTCACCCGTTGACCTGGTGATCCGCGGAGAGGGGGAGGCCACGCTGCTGGAGCTTGCAGAGCGCCTCCGGGAAGGGGGCGACTGGAGCGGCCTGGCAGGCATAGCTTTTCGGCGCGACGACCGGGTCGAGGTCACGCGACAGCGTGTACTGCTGGCGGACCTGGATGCGCTCCCCTTCGCCTCCCGGTATCTGGAACACTCCCGGGGAGTGGATATCCCGCTGCAGGCCGAATTCATGATCACCGCCCGCGGCTGCCCCTCCTCCTGCACCTTCTGCAGCTCTCCCGGCTTCTGGATGCGTCGCGTCCGCTTCCGTTCTCCAGAGAACATGCTGGAGGAGATCCTGTTCATCCGCCAGCGCTACGGTCTGATCTACTTCTCCCTGCGGGACGACACCTTCACGGCTGACCGTCGGCGCGCCCTGGAATTCTGCCGCCTTCTGATCCGCTCCAGAGCCCATATCCTCTGGAATTGCCAGTCCCGGGTCACCAGTCTGGATGAGGAACTGCTGGTCTGGATGAAGCGGGCAGGGTGTGAATGCGTTCAGATCGGCGTGGAATCGGGTTCGCCCCGGATCCTCTCCCTGTTGGGCAAGCAGATCACGCCGGCCCAGGTGGAAGCTGCGGCTGCCGCGGTCAAAAAAGTCGGCATCAGCCTCTCGGTCTACCTGATCAGCAGTATCCCGGGCGAGACCGACGACGACCTGGACGCCAGCATTGCCCTGATGAAGCGCATCCGGCCGGATGACGGTTATGTCTCCCCCCTGGCCTACTTTCCGGGCACGCGGTTGTTCCAGGAGGCGGTCAGCGCCGGGAGGGTGCCGGTGAATATCTTTGCGACCAGCCGGGAGGCGGCCGTCTACGCGGCAGGGAAGCCACAGCGGCCGCCGGCAAGGCTGCTGCGCGCGCTGACCGGCAGGCCGGAGCGGGACGGACGCTGCTTTGAGCGCCAGAAACGAGCACTGGGCTACTGCTATGCGACCAACGTGCTGGCGGGAGAGTATTTCCTGCGTCGGGGGGATCCGGGAACTGCCGAGCGCGAGTTCAGGGAGATCGTCGCCCGGGAGCCGGACAACCCCTGGGGATGGTACCTGCTGGGAGACCTGCTGGCCGAGCAGGGGAAACAGCGGGGAGCTGCCGACTGCTATTGCCGTGTGCTCAAGCTGGTCCCCAACCATGGCCCCTCGCTGGCGGCTCTGGGGAAATGAAAAAGCGGGGCCATTACCGGCCCCGCTCGTTTAACCTTTCCTACCTGTTTACCCTATTTCACCACCCTGATCCCCGGCACGAAGGATACCCGCTCCAGGTCCCGGTTGAGGGTCTTGCTGTGAAATTTCTCCATGACCGGCGCCTCGGGATATTCGATGCTGTTTCCCACGCTCACCTTCACCTCGGGCATGGCCAGCCAGAGTTTCTCCCCCTTCTCGTCAACCAGTTCCAGGAATGTCTTGCCGTCCCTGCTTATGACCTGGGTTACCCTGGCCTTCTTGCCGACCCCTGGGGGGAGGTCCTGGGCCTTCATGCCGGCATGGGGATTGTCACCCGCCTGGCCGACCTGGGGGTGGCCGGGCGGGAGCTGGCCGGGTGCCGGTGCGGTTGCCGGTGCGGTTGCCGGTGCGGTTGCCGCCGGTTTGTTCGGCTGCTCGATTACCGGCCTGGAGTTGCATCCGCTCATGGTGAGTGCTGCGATGGAGAGTATCAGTGGGATCGATCTGTTCACCTGGCCACCTCCTGGGTTAAAGATTGACAACCATTACCACGTTTGGGTTCAGGATTCCACGGAAAAGAGCAGCGTTGCGGCCATGCTCCCTTTCGTTGTCGCTTGCCGTTGATTCTATCTGCTTGCCGGCGAAGGAACGCCCAGGTCAAGGGTGCTTGGTACGTGCCGTCCGCATGCCAACCGTTGTGATGGTGCTATACTTGCTGGAACGAGGCGGGGTGCCGGCCTGGACGGGGAGCCCCGCGGATTTTCACGCACAAGGAGGAATACCATGAAACGGAATATGATCATTGTCGCGGCCCTGGCAACCCTTCTGATTCCGTCCCTCGCCCGGGCGGAGCCCCCACGGCCGGGCCCCTACGTCTCCTGGTTCGTGGGGGTGACGGTGCCCCAGGATAGGAACGCCCATAGCTACGATTCCTGGGGATCCTACAATGACCGAGTGGAGTTCGATCCGGGAATCGACGTGGGGGGGAGTGCCGGCTATGACTTCGGCTATGTCCGCCTGGAGGGTGAACTCTCCTACAAGGGAGCGGAGATCGATTCGGTTTATGATGCCACCAGCGATATCAGGTATCACGATCTGGATGGCTCCCTGAGTGCATTCGCGGTCATGGCCAACTGCTACTTCGACCTGCACAACGATACTCCGGTGACCCCCTACCTTGGCGGTGGCATCGGGTTCGCCACCCTCTACCTGGACGATACGTCCGGTGTCTCCAACGGGGTGCGCTGGTCTTTGTACGATTCCGACGATGATACGGTCTTCGCCTATCAGATCGGCGCCGGGATTGATATCAGCATCAACCGCTATTTCTCCCTGGATGTGGGCTACCGCTACTTCGCCACCGACAAGGGGAAATTCGACGAGGGGAATGCGGGCACCCGCATGAAATTCGAGAGTCACAATGCCACCCTGGGGCTCAGATTCAAGTTCTGAAAGGAGCGTTTGCCGGCAGGTGACCAAAAAGCCGCTACCCGAAGGGGAGCGGCTTTTTTCTTTCTCGCGCCGGTATACAGCCTCAGTGAGCCGCCGGGTTCTCGCCTTCGTGGCTGCTTCTTTTTAGCAGCAGAAGCAGCGGGATGATGGAGAGGAAGGCGACGCCGATCACCCAGAAGACGTAGTTGAAGGCCAAGGCCCCGGCCTGGCGGCGCACCACCCCGTACATGATGCCCAGGGCGGTCTGGTCGGCCTGGGCGACGGATATCCCCTTCAGTACCAGGGCCTGTTTGAGCTGGCTGAACTTCATCTGCCAGACCGGATCGTAGGGGACGCTGTGGCCGGAGAGAGCGGTCTGGTAGAACTGTTCCCGCCGCGCCAGAATGGTGGCGGCCATGGCGATACCCACGCTGCCGCCGATGTTGCGCAGCAGATTGAACATTCCGGTGGCGTTGCCCATCTCCTGGCGGGAAATGGTGGCCAGGGTCACGGTTGTCAGCGGCACGAAGATCATGGCCAGCCCGACTCCCAGCACCACCCGCGGCCAGACGAAATCGCCGTAGGAGGCCAAGAGGTTCAGGCGCTGCATGAAGAACATGGCTGTTGCGCCTATCACCAGGCCAAGGAAGACGATCTTTCTGCCGTCCCGCTTCTGCAGCATGAGCCCCACCAGCGGCATGGTGATCAGGGTTGCCACGCCGCCCGGCGCCAGCACCATGCCGGCGTCGGTGGCAGAGTAGCCCATCAGGTTCTGCAGGAAGAGCGGGATCATGGTGATGGAGCTGTAGAGGCAGAAGCCGACCACGAACATGATGAAGTTGCCGGCGGAGAAGGAGATGTTCCTGAACAGCCGCAGGTTGATGATCGGATGGTCATGGGTCAGCTCCACCCAGACCAGGGCGACCAGGGAAACCACCATGATGATGCTGAAGGCGATGATGAAGGATGAGTTGAACCAGTCCTCCTGCTGCCCCTTGTCCAGCACCACCTGCAGGGCGCCCATGCCGGTGGTGAGCAACACGAGTCCCCCGTAGTCGATCCGCATGGTTTGTGCGCCCCGCTTCAGGTAGGCGGGGTCGAAGATGAACAGGCCGCACATCACCAGGGCAATCATGCCGATGGGCAGGTTGATGTAGAAGATCCAGCGCCAGTTCAGGTTGTCGGTGATCCAGCCCCCCAGGGCCGGGCCGACGATGGGGCCGAACATGGCGCCCACCCCGAAGATGGCCATGGCCATGCCGCGCTCCCGGGGGGGAAAGGTCTCCATCAGGATGGCCTGGCTGATGGGAATCAGGGCACCCCCGGCAGCCCCCTGGATGATGCGGAACAGAATCAGGGTTGCCAGGGTGGGGGCCGAGCCGCAGAGCAGCGATGCCAGGGTGAACAGGGTGATGCAGGTCATCAGGAAACGCTTGCGGCCGAAGACGCGCGACAGCCAGCCGGTTATGGGGAGCACCACGGCGTTGCTGACCAGGTAGGAGGTCAGCACCCAGGTGATCTCGTCCGTGCCGGCGTTCAGGCTCCCCTGCATGTGCGGCAGGGCCACGTTGGCCACGGAGGTGTCGATGATCTCCATGATGGTGGGGAGCATGACCGTGATGGTGATCAGCCATTTGTTGACGTTTTTTTCAGAGGTCGTTGTCATGGTGTACCGTAGGGGCACCCCTGTGTGGGTGCCCGACAGCGGGCATAAGGGATGTCGTGCCGCAATCCATGTTGCAGGGGGGCGGCCACACGGGGCCGCCCCTACAGGAACGGGACCAGATCCCTCAGTATCTCGCCGGTGGAGCGCTCCACCAGCACGGTGGGGACAACGCTCATCCCCACCCGCAGCAGGTGTTCCGGGTCGCTGTTGTTGTCGATGGAAATCTTGACCGGTATGCGCTGCACCACCTTGACGTAGTTGCCGGTGGCGTTCTCCGGCGGCAGCAGGGAGAACGCCGCACCAGTGCCGGCCATGATGCTGTTCACCCTGCCGGTGAAGCTCCTGTCGGGATAGGCGTCCACGGTAAACTCCACCTTCTGGCCGGGCCTGATATGGGTGAGCTGCCCTTCCTTGTAGTTGGCGATGATCCAGGCGTCCTGCAGCGGCACCAGGGCCATCAGCGGCTGGCCGGCCTGGATGTTGGCTCCCGGTTCCACCGCCTTGCGGGTGATGTAGCCGTTGGTGGGGGCCAGCACCCGGGTATAGGAGAGCCTGAGCCGCGCCTCGTTCAGCAGCGCCTGGCGCTGCCGCACCCTGGCCCTGTTGCCTCCCGGACCTGCCAGGCCTGCCACGGCCTGTGCCTGTTTGAACCCCTCCCGGGCCTCCCTGAGCTGGGACTGCGCCACCCGCTGGGCGGTTCCGAGCCGGTCCAACTGCTCCCGGGGGATCACCTCACGCCGAAAGAGCGCCTCGCCACGCCGCAGGTCCAGATCGGCCTGCTCGGCGCGGGCCCTGGCAAGCTCCACCGTGGCCCGTGCCCCCTCGGCCCGCAACTGCTCGCCGCCGGTCTCGTTCTCGGCCACACTCACCCCTGCCTCGGCCTGGGCCACCTGCACCCGGTAGTCCTCCTGGTCCAGTTCCACCAGCGCATCGCCCTTCCCGACATACTGGTTGTCCTCCACCAGCACCCGCTTGACCGTGCCGGCTACCTTGCAGGAGATGGACACGGTCTTGGCCTCGATGAAGGCGTTGTCGGTCTCGATGTGGCTCTTGCCGTGGATCCACCAGGCGAGGCCGAGCACAAGGCAGACCAGGCCGGCCATCAGCAGTATGATCAGGGCGCGGCGCTTCTTGCCCCCGTTTCCGTTGGGTGTGTCGGGCAATGGTTCCGCCCTGGCCGCTTCCGGCTCCGCCTGGCTCTGGCCCGGCGTGTGCGTCTCTTCCGTCATGATTCATGTCCCTCCATCGGACAGTACAATACTGTTCTTGGCTACAGTTCTCCCAGGGCGCGCCTCAGGCGGGCGGCCGCCACCTGACGGTCGAAAAGGGCCCGGAAATAGTCGGTTCTGGTCTGGGTCAGCAGGGTCTGTGCGTCCAGCACCTCGGTGGCCGTGCCGACCCGCTCTTTATAGCGCTCGTGGTTGATGCGCAGGTTCTCCTGGCTCTGGCGAATGGCGGTCTCGGTCACGGTGATCCGCTCACCCGCAACCCGCAGGTCGTTGCGGGCCGTGGATATCTCCAGTTGCACCTGCGTCTCGCCCTGGCGCAGCAGGTCCTGGCTCCGGGAGAGGTTCCGCGCCGCCCTGTCCCTGGCCGCGGTTGTGGCGAAACCGTCGAACAGGTTTACCTTGAGTCCCACGCCGGCAGACATGATGGTCTGTTCGCGGTACTTGCTGTTATCCACGTATTCCAGGGCCAGGCGGGTGTACAGTTCGGGGAGATAGGCGCTCCTGCTCTCCTTGAGTTCGGCCTGGCTGGCATCCACCCCCTTGCGCAGGGCAAGAATCTCGGGGCGCTTGGTCAGGGCAGCGCTGTCTCCGGTGGGAGCGTCGGTCCTGTCGCCAATACCTGCCTCGCTGCTCAACTCGCCTCGGAATGAGGGGGCGCTGCCGGTCAGGTAGTTCAGCCGCAGCCAGGTGTTGTCCAGGCTGTTGTTCCGGGAGAGCAGGGTCTGGCGGGCCGATGCCAGGCGCACATCGGCCTGCAGGATGTCGTTGCGGGTGACCACCCCCTCGTCGAACAGGGCCTGGGCCATGCGGCGGTGCTGCTCCACCTGGGTGATCTCGTCCCGTGCCGCCTCTACCAGCTGCATCCCCTCAAGGATGCCGAAGTAGACCTCGATAACCTGTAGGGAAACGTCCGTGCGCCGGGCATCGTACCTGCTGCGTATGGCGTCGGCAGTGGCGCGGGCCTGGCTGATGCGCGCCTCCCGTTTGCCGAAGTCGTAGATGGTGTAGAGCGCCTCCAGTCCGCCGTGGGCATAGTCGGAATCCTGCAATTCGGCCACGCGTCCCATGATGATCGCGGCCTGGGGATCCTTTTGCATGGTATAGCCGACCCGGCCGTCCAGGCGGGGATAGCGTGCCGATACGGCCTGGGCTACGTTCTGTTCCGCCATGATCGGTTCCCAGGCCAGCGTTCGCAGTTCGGGGTTGTGCTTTTCCGCTTTTTCGAGGCAGTCCGACAGGGAAAGCGCAGCCCCCCGGGCATGGGACGCCAAGATTAACAGGATGACGAGGGCCAGGCTAACAGGTTGGAACTTCATAGAACCTCCGGTCGGCGCGCATCAGCTCCAGCATCCGTGTCAGCTCATTGGCTTCCTGCCCGTTCAGGCAGCTGGTGATCCTGGCCCGGGCGCGTTGGGCGCAGTCGGACAACGGCTGTTCCAGCTCTTTCCCTTGTCCGGTCAGGTGGATCATGTGGGCGCGGCGGTCCTGGGGGTGCGGTCTGCGCTCCACCAGGGAGAGCTTAACCAGGCGGTCCACCATGCCGCCGATGGTGGAACGGTCGATCTGCCCCTTTTCGGCCAGTTCGGCCTGGGTCAGGCCGTCTTGCTGCCAGAGGAAGGCCAGCAGGCAGAACTGGGGCGGGGTCAGGTCGTACGGTTCGATCTCCTCCCGCAGGATGGCCCAGGCGCGCTGGTAGGCCTTGGAGAGGAGGAACCCGATGCTGTGTTCGATGTCGTACATGGTGAGGGCGTCCTCGTCAGCGGAATTTTTGTGATTATGCATATAATCAGTATGCTGTCAATGTCTCCGTCAGGCAAAAAGCGTTTACTTTAACGGCTCTTTTGCATATCATGCCTGCCATGGCAGAAGCGGCTCCCCTAACCATACGCTCCATGGAACGTTCCGACCTGGACGCCGTCATGGCCATCGAACAGGCCTCCTTTCCCGTTCCCTGGAAGCGCGAGCATTTCCTGCAGGAGATCCACTCCCACCTCTCCTTCCCCTTTGTAGCCCTCTGCGAAGGCGCCCTTGTCGGCTATGTCTGCCCCATGTCGCTGTTCGAGGAGGCGCAGATCATGGATATCGCCGTTGCGCCGGAAGCGCGGGGGAGGGGGGTGGCTTCCCTGCTCCTGGAGCAGGCCATCGCGCTTTCCCGCCAGAGGGGGGCCGAACGTCTGGTCCTGGAGGTTCGTGCATCTAACCTGGCTGCCATCGGGCTGTACGAGCGTTTCGGTTTCCTGCGCTACGCCGTCAGGAAGGGGTATTACGAGGGGAAAGAGGATGCCCTGCTGATGGAGAAGGAGCTGGTCTGACATTTTCCCGATCTCTGCCCGTTTTTGCGCCCGGCCCCCCATTTCATCATTTTCAAGGAGTTACGTTCATGCAGTTCACCTCCATGGTTCTCTCCAATGCCGAGGTCTCGCCCGGCTACCACCGCATGCGCCTGACCGCGCCCCCCGAATTCGCTGCTGCACGGGCGGGGCAGTTCGTCATGGTGCGGGTGGGTGGCGGCATCGATCCGCTGCTGCGGCGCCCCTTCGGCATCTTCGACCTCTCTACCCACACCCCGCTCCACGACGGCGCCGTCAGCCAGCCCTGCTTCGAGATGCTCTACCGGGTGGTGGGCAAGGGGACCGCGCTCCTCTCCACCCTGCACGCCACCGACCGGCTGGATGTTCTCGGCCCCCTGGGAACGGGGTTCGACCTGGGAACACCGGGCGCGGAGAAGCTGCTGGTGGGGGGTGGGGTCGGTCTGGCTCCGCTCTACCTGCTGGCCCGCCACCTGGTCCAGCAGTCGCCGGTGCGCCTGTTCGCCGGCGGCAGGACCAGGGACGACATCCTCTGTATCACGGAATTCGAGCGACTGGGGGTGGAGTGCTACGTGGCCACCGAGGACGGCTCCCTGGGTGAGTGCGGGCTGGTGACCGAGGCTTTGGTCAGCCGTCTGGAGCAGCTGGAAGGTGGGGCGGAGCTCTTCGCCTGCGGACCGCATCCCATGCTTAAGGCCGTGGCTGCCATCGCCGCCTACCACGCTATACCCTGCCAGGTCTCCCTGGAAGGGTACATGGCCTGCGGTGTGGGCGCCTGCCTGGGGTGCGTTACCCCCGGCCACGGGCATACGGCCGAGACCCCCGATTACCGCTGCGTCTGCAAGGAGGGACCGGTCTTTCCGGCCCATGAGCTGGGATGGGAGGAGTGAGACCATGAAGCCAGATATGACCGTCAACCTGGCCGGGCTTGAATTGCGCAATCCGGTGATGACCGCCTCCGGCACCTTCGGCTATGGCCGGGAATTCGCCGATTATGTGGATCTGGAGAAGATCGGCGCCTTCGTCACCAAGGGGCTTTCGCTGAAGCCGCGCCCGGGCAATCCCACCCCGCGCATCGTGGAGACGCCGGGCGGCATGCTCAACGCCATCGGCCTGCAGAACGTGGGCATCGAGGCCTTCATAGCCGAAAAGGTCCCCTTCCTGGCCAGGGTGAACACGCCCGCCATCGTCAACTTCTTCGGCAGCACGCCCGAGGAGTACGCCGAACTGGCCGGCCGGCTGGACGAAATCCCCCAGGTGGCCGGACTGGAGGTCAACATCTCCTGCCCCAACGTGAAGCAGGGGGGGATCGTCTTCGGCACCGACCCGGCCTGTGCCGGCCAGGTGGTCGCGGCCTGCCGCAGGGCCACCAAAAAACCGCTGATCGTCAAGCTCTCCCCCAATGTGACCGATGTGGTGGTCATGGCCCAGGCCTGCGCCGATGCAGGCGCCGATGCCCTGTCGCTGATCAATACCCTGACCGGCATGGCCATCGACCTGAAGAGCCGCAAGCCGGTGCTGGCCAACATCACCGGCGGCCTGTCCGGGCCGGCCATCAAGCCGGTGGCGCTGCGCATGGTCTGGCAGGTGAGCCGGGCGGTTCAGGTGCCGCTCATCGGCATCGGCGGGATCACGAGCGCCACGGACGCCCTGGAGTTCATTCTGGCCGGGGCCAGCGCCGTGCAGGTGGGCACGGCCAGCTTCATCACCCCCTCAGCTAGCCAGGAGATCGCTCAAGGGATGGAACGCTGGCTGGAGGAGCACGGTGTGGCCCGGGTCAGCGACCTGGTCGGCGCGCTGGAGTGTTGATCCGATGATTCTCCCTCCGGATAAATCTAGCTGCCGGATACATGTTCATTCAAAACAGGAGCTATGACCATGACACCACGAACTCTGCGAATCATGCCGCTCGTCGTCTCTTTCTGCCTCATGGCTGCCCTCGGCCATGCCGGCGACTATGTGGGGGCGGTCAGGGTGGAAAAGAGCCTGGTGACCAGCACGGCCGGCAACGGCCAGCCACACCGCTACCTGCGCAGTGACCGGCCGGAGGTGACCGCCATGACCGTGGTGATCCCTCCCGGCGCCGGGACCGGCTGGCATCTGCACAATGTGCCGGTGTACGCCTATGTGCTGTCGGGTACGCTGGTGGTGGAACTGGCCGACAATACGGCGCTGACCTTCAGGCAGGGAGATTACATCGTGGAGGTGCAGGATGTGCCCCACAACGGCAGGAACGTCGGCAGCGATGATGTGCGTCTGGCGGTCTTCTACACCGGTGAAAAGGGGCGCCCCAATGTCACCAGGACGCCGGGACCGGTCACGCCTCCGGAGTTGCTCCGGACGACTCCATGATGCAAATGCTTTGATGTGATGACCGGAGGCTAGGTGTATTTGATTGTGTTCATGGTTTTCTTAGGATTACTGCTTTTGATGTTATTGTTTTGAGTGTAAAGATATTCGACAACAAGAAGGGCGTTGCTTAAGCAACGCCCTTCTTGTATTGTTCTTTTGTTGTGTGACTTATGCTTCTTTGTTCATGCGGCGTTTGCCGAAGGCAGCCAGACCAAGCAGGCCAGCACCAAGAAGCACCATTGTGCCTGGTTCGGGAACCGGAGCAGCGTCACCAGAGACATTGATGTTGTAGCCGGTTGCACCTCCATGGTCTTCCCTCAGAATCTGCATATAATGTGTGCCTGCCGACAATGAGCCGATGTTCAGGGAGTATTCAGACGTTCCTGCACCACCGGGGGCCATCCAACCGTTTAAATACTCTCCGTCAAGCCAGACGTATATACCATTGTCAACTCCAAACTGCGCAAGTACATTGGTGAGTCCTGTAGAACCGGCATTAATGGTATAAACAATGGCTGTTTCTGCGTTAATAGCCCATGTGGATGGTATCGAAGCTAATGACCAGTATGCGTTGAAGCTTGGAGATGCGCTAAGCCAGTTCCCTAAAATTGCATTGGCACTTGAAAGGTTAGGTGCAGGTGACATGTTATTGTATATTGGGTCTCCGGCTCCACTATTTGCTGCGGGAAAATATGAACTTGTGCCATCCAAGATTTGTCCAATGGAAGAGTTGTAATAGCCGCTGGTTGAGTTGTTGATTATGGTGTCGGCAGATGCAGTGCCTGCAAAACTTATAGCAAGTAATCCGGACAACAAACCTGCAACGATACTTTTTTTCATGCCAAACTCCTTGTTAACATTTTTGAACTCAAGGCCTTTTTTAGCAAATAATATGCCAATTGCGTAACATGCCGTTTTGTCAGAAATCTTGCTGATGGTTGAAATGATTGTTGTAAGCAGTGTAAACAATTTCGACATGTTGTTTGGCTGGCTGTGGAATGCTGGGGAATTGATATGGACTTCCTCCTGCCTCGTTGATAAGTTTGCTGCACAGAATGCGACAAATCCTGGTTTTCGCGGACTTCAAAACCGGTGGAGGACAAGGATTTCTGTGGTTGGGTAAATGTTTTGTGTCCATTTAAACGTAAAACAGGGAGTTGGGTGCGATGCCCGACTCCCTGTTTTACCGTGGGCAGGGGGACAACCTCCGCCTATGGGCGGTGAGGAGAACAGGCGTGTCAAAACTGGTCAGTGAGGGCGTATTCACAACAATCATCAAGATGGCCATCCCCATGCTTGCCGGGACGTTTGCCATGAACATGTACAACCTTACCAATGCCTGGTTTGTGGCCAAGCTGGGTACCGAGGCGCTGGCGGCCATATCCTTCACCTTTCCGGTGGTCATGCTGCTCATGTTCGTGACCCGGGGCTTAAGCGGCGGCGCCTTGACGCTGGTGGCTCACGCCATCGGCGCTAAGGACCGCGCAAAAGCCGCCACCCTCACCACCCATGCCCTGATCCTCGCCGCACTGTTCGGCGCTCTGGTCTGCGGCCTGGGGCTTGTCACCGTCTCCCCCCTCTTTTCCCGGTTGGGGGCTTCCGGCCAGGTGCTGGAGATGACCGTGCGCTACATGAACCTGTGGTACCTGGGGGCCGCGGTCATGACGTTGCAGATCGTCGCCGCGGACATCATCATCAGCACCGGCAACACCCGGGCAGTCAGTTGCCTGATGGTGGGCAGCACGCTGGTGAACGTGTTCCTGGACATGGGGCTGATATTCGGAAAGTTCGGCATGCCTAACATGGGGATCGCGGGCGCCGCCCTGGCGACGATCATCTCCCAGTTGCTGGCCCTGGCGGCGGCACTGTACATCCTGGCCAGCAGGATGGGGCTTGTCGATCCGTCGCATCTGGCGCCGGGGGCGCTGTTCAGTTCCTGGAGCAGGATTCTCGCCTTCGGCGTGCCTGGCGCCCTGGGCATGATACTGACCCCCATATCGTCCGCGGTGATCACCCGGCTCGCGGCCGGTTACGGCAATAGCGCGGTGGCGGCCATGGGGGTGGCTTCGCGGATAGAGATGTTCGCCTTCATGATCCCCATGACCGTGGGCATGTCGCTGATTCCCTTTGTGGCCCAGAACTTCGGGGCGGGCAGGATCGACCGGATCAGGACGGCGCGGCACGGGACCATGACCTTCGCCGTCCTGTACGGCGTCTTCATCGGCCTTGTGTTCATCCTTTTCGCGCCGGCCATGGCCGGACTCTTCTCCACGGAACAAGCGGTTGTGGATGTGCTCTGCTCCTACATCTACATTACCTGCATGGGCTACGGCATGCTGGAGGTGCATCGCTATGCCGGATTTATCGTCACCGGCGCCCATTACCCCCTGCAGGCATCCCTGCTCAACGTGATTCGGGTGCTGGTTCTGCTGATCCCCCTTTCCTTGGCCGGCAGTTACCTGTTCCAGCTCAGGGGGATCTTCTTCGGCAGGCTGGCCACCGACATGCTGGCCGGGATGACCGGGATCTGGTGGTCAGGCAGGATGCTGTCCAGGAGGAGGTCAGCCTGACGGCTGCTCAGCCGCGAAAGCCCTGCGCTCTGGCCTCCGCTATCAGTGCCTGTCGACTGCCGTTGAACACCACGTCAACATGCTCTTTGGTGGCCTGCCTCACCTGGTTGGCCGCGTACATGTCGATGGAGAGGGCCATCCAGTTGGAGCTTTCCATCGTCGATCCGGGGCGTTTCTGCAGTACCAGATAGCTATAGGCCCTGGCCAGAAGCCTTCCCTTGAGCTTGAAGTACCACCACACGCCCACCATGAGTGCAGCCGTGAGCAACAACGCGGCTCCTGCCATTGAATCCTCCCCATATTCCCTTTCTCGAATCTGTCAGACGTACATCCCGGCCGGACTATAGCATGTGCCGCCCGCCGCACCTAACAGCTTTTGAGCCTGGCCGGACTGCTGTCCCCTCTCCGTATGTTTGGCCATGGTTTCGAAAACAGGAAGGAATCCCGGTTTTTCAGGGAGATGGTGAATTTAACGCAACAAAAAGGATAGTTTTTGTGCTATATAGACTGGCATTACATTACCCGCAAGGAGGAAACACCATGGCTAATGGACCTAAATCACAGAAGAACCTTATGGAAGCCTTTGCTGGCGAATCCCAGGCAAACAGAAAATACCTCGCCTTCGCGAAGCAGGCCGATCAGGAAGGCTTTACGCAGGTGGCCAAGCTGTTCCGGGCCGCTGCCGAGGCGGAGACCGTGCATGCACACACCCATCTGCGCGTGGCCGGTGGCATCGCCGATACCCGCAAGAACCTGGAAGAGGCCATTGCCGGCGAAACCCACGAGTTCAAGGAGATGTACCCCCAGATGATCGCCGAGGCGGAACAGGAAGGGTCAGATGCGGCCAAGCGTACCTTCAGTTTTGCCAATACGGTGGAGCAGGTGCATGCCGGTCTGTACCAGAAGGCGCTGGACACCCTGGGTGCGGCTGGCGAGGAATTCGATTACTATGTCTGCCCGGTGTGCGGCCACACGGTTGAGCGCCAGGCGCCCGAGAAGTGCGAAGTGTGCGGCGCCAAGGGATCGGTGTTCGTCAAGATCGTGTAGGTGGTGGTAGGTGCCGGGCCGGATTCGGTATGATGAGGATCGGTGGATCGGGTCGGCAGCGTGCTACAGGAGGGGGAGACAGCTTGAGCTGTCTCCCCCTCCGTATGTGGTTATTGAGCGAGGCCGTAGATGTCTGGTTTTGTATGTGGTGATTCTATATGGCTAACTTGCTTCTGAGTAACTTCAATATAACCTGTTGAAATCACATGAATTGATTAAATGAAGTTTCTTTATGAAAAATCGTCCCCGAAGGAGGCGTCGGTCGCTTATTGAAAAATAGCCTCTCTTTCTTTTGAGTTGTCTTTTGTCATTTCCTAATCGCCTGACTCATTCAGTCGCAATAGCCGATGCCCTTCAAAAACGGTAAGTATGTCGATTCGATCACCATTCAATCGGTAAACAACGCGATATCCTCGGTAAATAAGCTCTCGTATGTCAGGATTACCTATTTCTGGCACAGTCCTCCCGCTTCTCGGATTGTCAGCCAGAATTGCTTCAGCGTGGTCAATAATGGCATCTACAAACCGGGCAGCGCGCTCCGGACTATCGCGTGCAATGAACTCCTCTGTATCTGCTAGATTTTCACCAGCTTCCTGTGACCAGGTTATGTTCATGGATTGCCCGCACTTCTTCGGGCTTGCAGCGTCTTTCGTAGTTCGCCAGTCGTTTGGGTGCGGCCGTTTTCAACGTCCGAAATCCCCCTCTCAACAGAATCTAGAAATGATTTCCGGTATACCAATTCATCGTAATCCGAAGCGGACAACAGTACACCAGCTGGTTTGCTGTTTTGGGTAATGATAAGCGGATGTCTGGATGTCTGAAGTATTTTGAACCACTTGGAAATATTGGTTTTAAATTCTGCAATTGGAATAATGTCATTACTGATTGAAATAGTTCTCAATGTTTTCCTCCTTGATACAAATCTCTTTATGGTCAAAATATAGACCAACAAAACGACTAATGCAATCGCTCGATTTCATGCTTCGCCCACCGGGTCGGCAGTTGACCCGCCAGCCCGGTCTTCTTTTGTGCGGTGGAGATAAACGGACTCAGCAGCGCGATATAGAAAACGCTCAACGGTTTTGGAAAAACCATCAGGAGCAACGAAAATGAAACATATGACCGACTACGAATCCGACCTTCATGAATGGCTGAAATCCCCAGAAAATGCCGCTGCATATCTGAATGCGGTTTTGGAGGAGGGTGACAAATCAGCGATGCTGCTAGCCTTGCGGGAAGTGGCGCAGGCTAATGGCGGCATGACGGCAATTGCCGAAAGATCACATGTAAAACGTGAGAGTCTTTACCAGATGCTTTCCAAACGTGGTAATCCAGAACTAACCAGCCTCTTTAATGTTCTTCATGGTATGGGACGGACCATTACCATACTCTGTTTCTGCCTGGTTGGACCCTCGCCCTTTAATTTTTGTCTCGTGTCAAGGGCTGACCCCTCTGGGACTCTTTGGCGGTGCAACCCTCTATGGCAAGTATTTTTACAACTGTTTTCCTTTTCCTCAGCTTCTCCACATTTTTAAATTGAAATTTGTGTATTGAATCCACAGCTCGATTATAGCCAAACACTCCAATCTCCGTAGTTAAATGTTCCGTTGCCATGATGCAATTTGCCCTCATTTTGCAACTGCCGAAAAGCGTCACGCATTCGAATCAAAATCTCAGGTTGAATCTTCAAGCTGTGATGTGCTGGTAACACACGCTTTACCGGCAGAGTCGATATACGTTCTAGAGAGGTGAGGTACGCTTTTGGATCGGTGGACGGAAAGTAGGCAAATAGTGTGTCTTTATAAACCAAGTCTCCGGTAAAAAGATAACCGCGCTCCTTTTCCCAGAAGCACATATGCCCTGGCGAATGGCCCGGCGTATGCAGAACCTGAATACAGCGGTTTCCCATGTCAATCACATCATTGTCCTTCAGCACCTTTGTTGGCGTACCCTGAAAGAACTCATAGTTGTTTACATCATAACCTTCCGGTAGGTCACAGCGGTCAACGACCATTTCTTTAATCTGCTCCATCGTCAAAGGAAATTCTCCACTGAGCCAATTTAGTTCCTCTTCATGAGCGTAAAAGTCTGGAAAGTATTTATGGTCGCCAATATGATCCCAGTGAATGTGAGTGGCTACGGCAGCAATCTGCTTGTCAGTCAGATTGATGACCTCATTATAGATATTACAGATTCCAAGACCTGTATCAATCAGCAGACTGTACTCAGAACCATTCAGGAGATAACAATGCGTTTCCTCCCAGTGGCGGTATTCGCTGATGATATAAGTTTCCTTGTCAACCTGATCTATTGTAAACCAATCATTCATATGGGTCTTTCTTCAATAAATTTTTCAACGGTGTGGGGGCGCACCAGCGCGTCAGCGTCTGTGTGCCGCCGCCTGGTTAGCTGTTGCATTTATCGTTATTGCCGCCAAGCGCGCCATAAAACTGATTTATCAGAACAGTGCCTATAAGTCCCGTAAGCCCACCAAACACTGCACAACTTATTGGATATGCTAGCAAATAATTGACGCTGAGGTCCTCAAGTTTTATGGGGCCATCAGGCCCCACTCTGAATATGATGAATGGAAGTGTTAAAGATGCTCCGGCCCAGAACGAAAACCAGAAACATCCTCTCCACACTTCATCATATGGCAATCCTTTGTTTATTCTTGATTTTGCTTCAATGAAAAATATCGTAAAGTAACTCGCTGCTGGAATGACCAGAACCGCCATTTGAAAGCTTTGCAGCCATTCGATTTTGAGTATTGCCGCAAAGGTCGCTACGTGAATCGCCACGAAGACCATTACTCTGAAAAACAATGCAGATTTCGTTGTGTTTGTTTTTGTCATAATTCTTTCAGCTAACGGGGCTGAGGCGCAGCGGCAGCGCGGTCCTCCGCGCTGACCAGCTGCCGCCGAGTGGGTTGGGAACTACGCTGTTAGTTTTCCACTTTCAAGGGCTGCCCCCTCATGTTTCGTCCTCATTATCATTTTATCCGATGGGAGAACCCATTATGTTTCTGTGTCTATGGCTTGGTTTGCTGAATATATTTTGCCGTGAATATAGCCACGAATCTCATCATTAAGTTCTTCGAGTTTTTCATCCAGTTTTTTTCAGCGTCGTCCGGTTAGGTCTTTGCATGGTTCTTTGAGAATGTAAAAAAGTAACAAAATCAGCGTGATGCCACATTTTTTTTGCTTGACTTTTAGTAAAAAATTGGCGGGCCACCATCGTAACTACTTAATATTACACGAGTTACGACATGCGACCTTTCAAGCGACTGAAACAACGACGAAAAGCACGTGCTTTCAAATTGCTTCTTACCCCGGTTTTTGAGAGATTCAAGTCCGATAAACAACTTGAATCCAGGGGGTACCGCCCGTTGCAAATGACCTTTGATGATCAGCTAAAGGCCCTGATTTTCTATCACCTTGAAGAGTTTTCTTCCGGGAGCGAACTGCTGCAGGCTCTGGAACAGAATGACTTTGCCAAGGAGTGCGTTGCTCCCCCCAAGGGGATCAAAAAGAGCGCCTTCTTCGAGGCGATCAATAACCGTGGCCTTGAGCAGCTAAGTGAGGTATTCGGACATCTGGTCAAGCAAGCAGGCAAAGTGCTTCCGGCCGAATACGCTCACCTTGGCAACCTGGTATCCATAGATGGCTCTTTGATTGATGCTGTGCTGTCCATGGAATGGGCTGATTACCGAAGCGGCTCAAAGAAGGCCAAGGCTCATGTCGGCTTCGATATCAACCGGGGCATTCCCAGGAAGATATACCTCAGCGACGGTAAAGAGGGTGAGCGCCCCTTTGTTGACAAGATCATCGACAAAGGCGAAACCGGCGTTATGGATCGCGGGTATCAGTCCCATGACCACTTTGACAAGTGGCAGGCCGCCGAGAAGTTCTTTGTCTGTCGTATCAGGGAGAATACGATCAAGATAGTCATCAGAGAGAATGCCGTCAATCCTGACAGTATTATCTTCTATGACCGGATCGTAATGCTCGGCACCAAAGGCGTAAACCAGACTGAGAAAGAACTGCGCCTTGTTGGTTACCGTGTTGACGGTAAAGATTACTGGATCGCTACCAACAGGTACGACCTGACCGCTGAACAAGTCGCCGAAGTCTATAAGCTCCGCTGGAACATCGAGACCTTCTTTGGCTGGTGGAAACGCCATCTCAAGGTGTACCACCTGATCGCCAGGAGCAAGTACGGGCTGATGGTCCAGCTTCTTGGCGGCCTTATAACCTATCTGCTTCTTGCTATTTACTGCCGGGAGCAGCACAACGAACCAGTCAGCATCACTCGGGTACGGGAATTACGCAACCAAATCGCCAATGAGGCAGCAGAAGAACTAGAGCAAAAACGGATGCGAACACAGCAAAAATCCCACAAAAACAAACTTTTAAAGAAAAAACGACGACATGCAAAGACCTAACCGGAAATTACTGAGTTTTTTTCCGCATTCGTGAATTTTCCTCCAGTCCGCGCGCTGATCATCATTGAAGCTAATTTCAAAATCGACCTGTAACTCAACAACAATCTCGCGAAGGGCAAGGCATATCTCATAAACACGAGGCGGGATAAATGGCTTGTTTTTTATCACTACATCCCGAAAATTCTTAACGCTATCAGCAAAGACTTTATGCCGTTCAATAAATACCTCTCGTTGTTTGTCTGTGTCTTCGGGCAAATGATCCATTATTGGCCGAAGGGACCGTGCTGTTGCCTGAAATTCCCATGTTGAATTCCATACTTCCTTTAAAAGGGCGTATTCTTTTTCGAAAATCTGCTTCCACGCATGGGATCGAAGCAAGTACCCCGTCTTCACCTTCTCTACTTCTGTTGTAATCCTGGCAGTATCTTCAATTGTTGCCAAATTTTTTGCTTTTTCATCAACGTACTTCTGAGCGCTGTTACGGAATATGACGAACAGAATTGTTGAGACGACTCCTGCAATTCCTCCAATAGCCCCGAGAATGTCCATCATAAAAATCCTTTTTTGTAGGTTCTATACTGCCAACGCCTTATTGATCAGACCTAGTCAACATTCCACCAGATCTGGATGCCACTGCGTAAAACATAAAACATTATTTACTCAAGTTACTAAAATATATATAAAATCAAACTGGCCAACATGATATGTGGCATGTTGTAAAGTTTTATGGCCAACCTCCCGGAAATAATTTTCGGTTCTTCCTGGCTCAGTTGGTGATCTTGATATGCAACACAATATAGGCACGAGTTAATTAGTGGGCAATATAGTCTGAAGTAAAAACAATGTCAAAGGAGATTGGCATGCTACTTATTCCGAATGCCATGTTTACCGGCTATGTTGCGCATCTCAATACGCGGGGAATCGACGCTGCCATTCATGCGGAGTACAAAAAGTGGCTGCGGTATTATCTTGATTTCTGCGATAAGTATCCGGTTCCTGAATCCAAGTCAGAACGTGTTCGGCTGTTCTGCGAAAAACTGCGGGAGAAGAAACAGTCTGACAATCAGCGACAGCGGGCTGCCCATGCCGTCTCGCTCTATTTTGAGATGAAGCAAGAGGAAGAATACACGAAAGTTCGGGAACGTTACTCTCTTGAGGCGGGTGCCGGAACAGTAGCGGAATTGAAAGAATATGAAATGTCGGCCCCGGCTGAGTCTCAATCTGTTCCCGATGAAACAGAACGCCTCATCGTCAGGAGAAGTCCATCTCAGTATACCGAGGCTGGATATCAGGAAAAATCAAAATCACCGGAATGGGATGCACTGCTGGCCACGATGGCGGCAGAAATCAAGGTGCGCCATTATTCCCGCAAGACGTTGAAAACCTATGCCAACTGGTCCCGGCAGTTCCAGCGCTTCCTGAAGGATAAGTCACCACAGGAACTTGCGACCGCTGATGTGAAGGAATATATGACGTACCTGGCGGTACAATGCAAAGTTGCGGCATCAACCCAGAATCAGGCATTCAATGCCCTATTGTTTCTCTATCGCCACGGCTTGAAACGGGAATTCGGTGAGCTGCGCGACGTGCCACGGGCAAAAAAGTCTTTGTATATCCCGGTCGTTCTTTCCCGGCCCGAGATCGACGCCATCCTTGCCCAGCTCTCCTATCCGTTTAATCTGGTGGTGAAGCTGCTGTTCGGCTGCGGATTGCGGCAGTTCGAGTGTCTTCAACTGAGGGTGCGGGATTTCAATTTTGACGCCGGCATTCTTACCATCCACGGCAAGGGGAAGAAGGATCGCACCGTGCCGTTGCCGGAGTCGCTCGTGCCGGAATTGCGAGCGCAGATCAAGGTGGTTGGCGAACTGCATGACCGGGACCTGAGCGCCGGGTACGATGGAGTGTTTCTGGATGACGCTGTGGAGAAGAAATACCCCAAGGCGCCCAAGGAGTTCGTCCACCAGTGGTTTTTCCCTCAGAAGAATCTGACCCTGGTTGCGGAAACCGGCCAGCGTCGGCGCTGGCATTTGCATGAATCGGAGCTTCAGGAGGCGCTCTATCCGGCGGTGCGCAGGGCTAAAATCCCCAAGAGGGTAACATCACACACTTTCCGTCACTCATTTGCCACTCACCTGCTGCAGGCCGGTTACGATATCCGCGTGATTCAAACCCTGTTGGGACATTCCAGCCTGAAAACCACCATGATCTACACCCACTGCGTGCCGGTCAGGACGGTGAAAGAGCCGAAGAGCCCGCTGGATTTCTGATTGGGAGAATCGGTAGGGCCGTGGAGATGTGGGGCAGGCTTGGCTTTATTCGATATATTGGGAGGTTACCCCCCCCAGGCGGACCAGCAGCCGCTCGGATGAGCGTAGCAGCATAAAGACCAGCTCCGCCAGGGGACGCTGGCTGAAGGAGACGTAGGGGGCGCGGATGTAGGCGGGACGGGCGCCGGCCACCAGCGCTCCCAGGCAGCCGGTGAGCAGCCGGTCGTCAACCATCAGGATGGCTGAAGGTGGGACCACCGCCATCTCCGCGACCCTCTCCAGGCCGTCGGGGAACGGCTTCTTGCGTACGCCGGAGATGAAGCGCATGGCGGGGAAGCGGTTCCCGAACCATTGGCGGCGCTCGTCCGTCGGCTTGTTGGAGAGGATGAAGATGTTCGCCTCGCCGAAGAGCGCGGCGCAGCGATCCATCCACTCCACTGCCACGGGGAGCGGGACGGGGCTTCCGTGGGGCGCCAGCACGCCGTCGAAATCCAGGGCCAGCACCCGGATGCCCTCGGCCCTGAGTCTGTGTGGGTCGAGCCTCAGGATGGAACAGTTGGCGGGAGTCTCAGCCAGGATGCGGGCCAGTTCCCGGCGGTGGCGGAAGCCGTGGGTGAAGCCGGCCAGAATATGGGCTGCGGGCAGGGTGGCCATGTTCACCCCTTTGTCATGTTCTTCTGGGCCAGGGAGACCAGGTAGTAGACGATCCCCAGGATCAGCAGGGTTCCGGCAAGGAAGCCCTGGGTGGTCAGGTCGTCGTGACGCAGGGTGGAGATCAGTATCTCGCGGATTATGGCCACGATGATCACGCCGATGAAGATCAGGATGTTGAACTTGCCCCCCTTCAGATTCTTGATCTCGTTGTCCATCAGCTCGATCATCATCCAGAGGATCAGCAGCTCACCCAGGGCGCTCAGGATCCCTTTCTCTATGTTGCCCTGGAAGATGTGACCGATATCCCAGACGAACAGGCAGACCACCGAGATGGAGAGCCCTGCCAGGGCCAGCACCAGTATCAGGTTGAGCCCGAAGGTAAAGCGTTCCGTGGCGGTGATCAGGTAAGATTCCACCCTGCGGGAGAGGAAGACCTTTTTCATCTCCTCCTCGCGGTAGGAACTGCCCATCACGTCCAGGTTCATGTCCAACATCTTCTCCACCGCCTCGCGCAGCAGGCGGCGCTGCTCCCGGTCGTGGTAGCTGCCGTCGATCAGGTTGAGCAGGAAGTGGCGCACCTGGTTCATGGCGGCGTTGACGAAATGCACGTTGAGGCCCACCCTGACGTGGGCGTGGCCGATGCGTACCAGGTGGCTCAGGTAGTGGTTGTCGTAGATGCCGGAGAAGAGCGATAAAAACCAGGTGTTGTGCATCTGGCGCAGGTGGACCCGGTTGCATTTGTTGAGGATGGCGGCCGTGTCGGGCAGACCGTACAGGTAGTCGTAAAACTCCTGGGAGAAACTGTCCAAATGCTCTTGTGCCAGGGACTGGAGCGACAGAAGCAGCTCGGCATCCCCGTCGGTGAAGCGGTAGTGTTCGCGTAGTTCCTGCATGGTTATCATGGTGTCTGCTCCGCTCTGGTGGTATGTGTCGCTGTGGTCTCGCTGAATTGCAACTGGTGCAGGCGGTGGTAGACCCCACGCCGCTCCATCAGCTGCTGGTGGGTGCCCTCTTCCACCGTGCGCCCATGCTGGACGACAACGATACGGTCGGCATCCCGGATAGTTGAGAGGCGGTGGGCGATGATCAGGGAGGTACGTCCCCGCATCAGCCCCCTGATTCCCTCCTGGATCATCCGCTCCGCGGCGGAGTCAACGCTTGCCGTAGCCTCGTCCAGCACCAGAATCTCCGGGTCGAAGGCCAGGGCGCGGGCAAAGGAGATCAGCTGTTTTTCGCCCACGGAAAAGTTGTTGCCCCGCTCCCGCACCTCTTCCCCGTAGCCGGCAAGCAAACGCTCGATGAAGCGGTCGGCCCCCACGCCGGCCGCTGCCTGGCGTACCCGCTGCCTGGCTTGTTCGTCCCCCAGGTGGATGTTGAATTCGATGCTCCCGCTGAACAGGCAGGGGTCCTGCAGGACGATGCCGATGCGGCGGCGCAGTTCCGCCACCTCCAGGGTGCCGATATCTCTGCCGTCGATCAGGATGGCCCCCTGCTGAATCTCGTAAAAGCGGGTCAAAAGGCGGGTGATGGTGGTCTTGCCGCCGCCGCTCTCCCCCACCAGGGCCACCCGCTCCCCGCGCCGCACGGTCAGGCTGAAATCATCCAGCACCTTTTCCCCCTCACGGTAGCTGAAGCAAACGTGGCGCAGTTCGATCAGGGGGGGGCGTTGCTCACGGTGCGCGGTTGCCGGTTCGAGAGGGGCGGTTCGTGGTTCGTGGTTGGGGGGTAGGGGGGCAACCTTCGAACCTCGAACCTCGAATCTCGAACCCTGGACATCTTCCGTATCCAGCAGGGCGAAGATGCGCTCCAGGGCGGCCATGGCCCCCTGCATGACCGAGTACTTGGCCGACAGGTCGCGGATGGGGCCGAAAAACTTCTGTATGTACTGGAGAAAGGCAACCAGTACGCCGAAGGTCAGGGCGCCGGCCAGGATTCGGCCGCCGCCGTACCAGATGATCAGGGCGCCGGCAACGGAGGAGAGCGCCTCCACGATGGCGTAGAGCGAGGCGTCCCACAGGATGACCGGCATGTTGGCGTCCCGGTAGGAAGCGTTCAGCTCGTTGAAGCGGCGCTGCTCGTCATTTTGCCGGTTGAACGCCTGGATGATGGCCATGCCGCCGATACTCTCGGCCAGAAAGGCGTTCAGCCTGCCCAGGCGGGCGCGCACCTCGCGGAAGGACTGGCGCATGCGGCGGCGGAAGAGCCAGGTCAGGCAGAGGAGCGGAGGCAGCACCGAAAAGGTCGCCAGTGACAGCCGCGGATCCATCCAGAGCATGATCGAGACGATGCCGATCAAAAGCAGGATGTCTCCCACGATGGTGATCAGCCCCGAGGCGAACATCTCCCCCAGCACCTCCACATCGCTGGTCAGGCGGGTGACCGCGCTCCCCACCGGGGTGCGGTCGAACCAGGAGACCGGCAGCCCCGTGACGTGCCGGAAGAGCTCCGCCCGCATGTCTGACATGACCCGTTGTCCCACGGACTGCAACAGATAGACCTGCAGGTAGGCGAACAGCGCCTCCCCCATGAGGAACGCCAGGAACAGGAGGGCGATCTCCTCCAGCCCTGCCAGGCGCCCGGTGGTGATATGGTTATCGATGGCCTGCTTGATGAGCCAGGGTTGGGCCAGGCGACAGGCAGCCACCAGCGGCAGCGTCACCAGCACGACGGCGATGGTGCGGGAATAGGGCCTCACATACTGGCCGAAGCGCATCAGGATGCGGGTGTCGTAGGCCTTGCCGGTGATCTCTTCAGCGTACATGCCGCCGTGGTGCATTCATGCTCCCTGGGTTTGTGATCCTGCCGTGGAAGGCGCGACTGTAGCTGATTTTGCGGAGGAGCGCAACGCCGTCGCGCGGCACTATATGGCCTAATGCGATAATTCGGACACTAATTGTCCTGATATGTATCCTGTCTTGCCCGGCAGGCGCAAGGGGAAAGAGGGGAACATCGTTGCGCTTGGCTGGTCAGCTCATGTCCAGCGGATCGATATCCATGGCTTCCCGAACGCTGGAGGAGTCCCGCTGGTCGCGCCAGGCGACGATCAGCCGGCGCAGTTCGGAGCGGGAGGCGGATTTGATCAGGATGCGGCGCCGGAAACGGCCGCGCAGGCGGTACAGCGGCGCCGGCGCGGGCCCCAGGAGTTCGGTGCGCAGCTTCTGCTCCCGTTTGATGTTCAGCAGCAGACGGGCGGCAGCCTCGGCGCGCTGCTCCACCGCCTCCTCGCAGGTGCCTGACAGGGCCAGGGATGCCAGGAAGGAAAAGGGGGGGTAGCCCGCCTCGCGCCTGAACTCCAGTTCCTGGCGGTAGAAGCCGGCGCTGTCGTGGTCAATGGCGCACTGGATGGCGTAATGCCCCGGGTCCAGGGCCTGCAGGATCACCCGGCCGGGTGTGTCCCCGCGGCCGGCACGGCCGAATACCTGGCAGAGCAGCTGGAAGGTGCGTTCGGAACTCCTGAAGTCGGGCATGTGCAGGCTGGCCTCGGCGTTGATCACCCCCACCAGGGTCACGCTGGGGAAGTCATGCCCCTTGGTGATCATCTGGGTGCCGATCAGGATGTCGGCGCTTCCGTCGTTCATGCGTCTCAGCAGCCGGTCGTGGCTCCCCCTGCCGGTGGTGGTGTCGCTGTCCATGCGCAGGATGCGGGCGTGCGGCAGCAGTTCACGCAGCTCGTGCTCCACCCGTTCGGTGCCGGCACCCAGTTCCTTCAATTCCGGGCAGCCGCAGCCGGGGCAGATGCCGGGGGCCGGGATGGCAAAGTCGCAGTAGTGGCAGACACTCTGGCCGCGGCCGCGGTGAAAGGTGAGGGTGACGGAGCAGTTGGGGCAGGTCAGGGGCTGACCGCACTCGCTGCAGACCAGGAAGGTGGCGAAGCCGCGGCGGTTGAGGAAGATGATGGACTGTTCCCCGCTGGCCAGGGTCTCTTCCAGTGCCTGGAGCAGGCGGGCGGAGATGGTCCCCTTGACCCCCTGCATGGCCACGGTTTCCACCGTTGGCATGGGGATGCCCCGCACCCGCTCCGGCAGGGTGAGCAGTCCCAGCCTCCCCTGTTCCACGGCGTACTGGGAGGTGATCAGCGGGGTGGCCGATCCCAGCAGCACCAGCGCCCCCTCCATGCGCCCCCTGACCAGGGCCAGGTCGCGGGCGTTGTAGCGCAGGCCGTCGCTCTGCTTGAAGGAGGAGTCGTGCTCCTCGTCCACCACGATGATGCCGATCCGCTCCAGCGGGGCGAAGATGGCCGAACGGGCGCCGATGACGATGCGGACCAGGCCGCGCCGGATGCGGCGCCATTCGTCGTAGCGCTCGCCGTCGGACAGCCCGCTGTGCAGGATGGCTATGCCGTCACCGAAGCGGGCCCGGAAGCGGCGCACCAGCTGGGGGGTCAGGGAAATCTCCGGCACCAGGGTCAGAGCGCTCATCCCCAGCGCCAGGGTATGGCTGATGGCCTGCAGGTAGACCTCTGTCTTGCCGCTGCCGGTGACGCCGTGCAGCAGAAAGGGGGAGAATTCCCGGCTGTCCAGACGGCTCAGCAGGCTGTCCAGGGCCGCCTGCTGGTGCTGGTTGAGCTGGCGCGGCCTGTCCGGCTGGACGGTCTCGTCCCGGAAGGGGTCGCGGAACAGCTCCCGCTCCTCCCGGCGCACAAGCCCCAACTCCATCAGCCGCTTCAGCTGGGGCGAGCAGGAGCCGAAGCGTTTGCGCAGCTCCGTTGCCGTGAACTCCCCCTCCGTACTGAGCAGCTCCAGCAGTTGGGCCGCCTTGGCGCCCAGGGCACGGTCCGGCATGGCGCCATCCGCGGGCAGGTACAGCGCCTCGCGCCTGATCCTGCTCCCTCCCGCCACGGCCTGGTCAGAACCCTTTGCGCTCCTCGGGTTGATGCCGGCGGGGAGCGCCGTCTTGATCACCTCCCCCAGGGGGGACAGGTAGTAGCAGGCCACCCAGCGGAAGAACTCCAGTTCCCCATCGGTCCAGAGCGGATCACTGTCCAGGACATCGATGATCTCTTTCAGTCTGGTGCAGTCTTCCGTCTGAGCGAAGGCCAGCAGATAGCCGGTGAGTTTGCGGCTGCCGAAGGGGACCAGCACCCGCTTCCCCGGCTGCGCCTGCTCAAGCAGCGACGGGGGAACCAGGTAGTGGAAGCTCTTGTCCAGGGGGAGCGGAATGGCTACTTCGACGATGGTGGGGGGAGTTTGATGCATAGCCATGAGTGATAGCAGAGAAGGGGAGGGGAAGTAAAGGGGGAGCTCCCCCTTTACTTCCCCTTATTGATCAACCGTTGCACCTCGCCGGCCAGGGATTGGAAGGAGAACGGCTTGACCACCGATCCGTTGAAGCCGTGCTGTTGGTAGGTGGCAATCACCGGGTCGTTGGAATAGCCGCTGGAGACGATCAGGACCGCGTTCGGGTCCACAGCGCGGATGAGCTGTGCTGCCTCCTTCCCCCCCATGCCGCCGGGAATGGTCAGGTCCATGATGATCGCATCGAACGGTCTGCTTTTCTCTTTCGCCTCCTGGAAGCGCTGCAGTGCCTCTCTTCCGTCGGAGCACGACTCCACGCAGTAACCGGCGCACTGGAGGATTTCCCGTGATACCTCCCGGATGATCTCTTCGTCGTCCATGACCAGGATTCTTCCGCTTCCACACAGGACATTCCCTGGTCCAACCATCCTGTCAGCGGCATGTACCTGGGGCTGAGCCGGAAGGCGGAGGGTGAACGTCGTTCCAACCCCCACCCGGGAGGATACTTCGATCGCCCCGCCATGGCGTCTGATTATGGCATAGGCCGAAGCAAGCCCCAGGCCGCTCCCCCTTCGTTTGGTGGTGAAGTAGGGGTCGAATATCTTGGGCAGATTTTCCGGCGGGATGCCGCAGCCCTGGTCCTGGACGGTTATTCTCAGGTAATCCCCTGGTGCCAGGTTGAACGCATTCCCCTCGTGAAGCGCTTCGTTCATCGCGCTGATGATGATTACCCCGCCACCCGGCATGGAGTGCGTGGCGTTGATGATCAGGTTGTTCAGCACCTGACTGATCTGTCCGGCATCGACGTTGATGCACGAGAGGCCTTCCGTCATCCGGATGTCACCCTTCACGTTGGTGCCGCGCAGCACGAAGGTGGCGCTTTCCCGGATCAGGGGGGCGGGATCGATGACCTTCCTGACCGGTTCTCCGCCGCGGGCGAAGGTGAGCAGCTGCCGGGTCAGCCCGGTGGCCCGGATGGTCGCTTTTTCGCAGCTTTTGAGGCGGCTGGCGAGAGGGTCGTCGGGGTCGAGTCTTGAGCAGACCAGCGAGATGTTTCCCAGGATGCCGGAAAGGATGTTGTTGAAATCATGGGCGATGCCTCCTGCCAGGAGCCCCAGGGATTCCAGTTTCTGGCTTCGTACCCGCTCGTCCTGAATCTTCATTCGCTCGCTTATGTCGCGGGCTATGGCCAGCACCGCGTCTTTGCCCCGGTAGGTGTGATGCACGGAGACCATCTCCACCGGCACGGTGGAGCCGTCCAGTCGGACCATCAGCTCCTCGATGGGAGGGTTGTCCCGACGTTCAAGTGCCCTGTCTATCCGCTGCCCCACCATTTCCCGCTGGTCGGGATGGATGAAATCCAGCGGTTTCCTGCCGTAGAGCTCTTCCGGGGTTTTCGCTCCCAGCAGCCTGGCGGCGGCCTGGTTCATGAAAACGAATCTGTTGCCGCTGTGGATGAAGATCGCGTCGGGAGAAAGCTCCACCAGCCTGCGGTAGCGTTCCTCGCTCTCCCTGAGGTTTTGCTCGATCTTTTTCCGCTCGGTGACATCCCAGTTGCATCCCACGGTACCGACGACCTGGCCGTCGATGGAGACCGGGGAAATATAGACCTCGAACCAGCGGTTTTCACCGCTTACCGGAAGCTCTTCCTCGTCGTGTTTTGGTCTGCCGCTCGTCAGTACCCTGCGGTCCTCTGCCGTGTTTTGGTCGGCAAGAGCCGAGGGGGCGACATCATGGATGGTTTTATCCACCAGTTCCTGGGGGGACGCTAGCCCCAGAAAGGTGGCAAGCTGTCTGTTGACCGCCAGGAAGCGTCCCTCTCTGTCCTTGATCCAGGCGGCAGAGGGAAAGTTGTCCAGGAGCGCACGCTGGTAGTATTCCCGCAGTCTCAGCTCCTCCTGGAGTCTGGCCTGCTCGGTGGTGTCGGTCCAGAACGACAGCAGATAGCGGCACCCCCGAATCTGGACCGTTCTCACGCTGATGCGCATGTTGCGCAGCGAGCCGTTGCGGTGACGATGGATGGTCTCGAAGACGCCATAATTCCGGGAGATGATCTCGTTGATATGGCTCCGGTGCCACTCCTTGTCGTATTCGGGGTTGATATCGGCTACGGACAGTCGGGCGAATTCCTCCCGGCTGTAGCCGAGCCCTGCGCAGGCCGTGTCGTTGAACTCCCTGAATTCCAGCGTCTCCGCGTCCACCAGGACCACACCGTCGGGCGCCTGATTGAATATAACGCTGTACAGCTCCTCCTGCTCCTTTAAGGCCTGCTCGGCCCTTTTGCGCTCAGTAATGTCACGTGCGAAACTGAACAGGAACTCTTCTCCCTGATATTCCAAGTGGGTTGAGGTTATTTCCACGGGAAAGATGACACCATCCCTGTTCCGGTGAACCGCTTCAAAGGTCATGCAATGCCGTTGTTGTCTTTTTTTTAGATGATTGGGAAGGTCTTCCCTCCTGAACTGCGGGTCGAAGTCGAACACCGACATCCGGCAGAGCTCTTCCCGGGAATACCCCAGACTCTCGCAGGCATGCCTGTTGGCATAGAGTACGTTCATGTCCTGATCGAGTCTGAAAATACCC
The DNA here is from genome assembly GCF_000015045.1 of Pelobacter propionicus DSM 2379. Lineage (GTDB taxonomy): Bacteria > Desulfobacterota > Desulfuromonadia > Geobacterales > Pseudopelobacteraceae > Pseudopelobacter > Pseudopelobacter propionicus. The sequence continues at coordinate 2,837,632 of NC_008609.1, read as the reverse complement.
ATGGGCGCCTGATCCAGGCAGTATCGGGCAAGATAAAGTTCCTCCTCCGCCCGCCTCTGTCGTGTAATGTCCACATGGGTACCCACTAGGCGGGTTCCCCTGCCGTCATCGTCACGAGCCAGGAGGCCGCGCGACAGGACGCAGATGTAGTGGCCGTCCCGGTGTCTCATGCGGAACTCGGCTTCAAACGTGTCGCTCCGCCCCTCCACGTAGTCCTTTATCAGTGTCAGGGTGGCCTGCAGGTCGGCCGGATGCGTCAGGTAGGACCAGCTGTCGAGATTGTTCTCCAGCTCATGCTCAGCGTAGCCGAGCATCTCCTTCCAGCGGGGGGAGAAGTAGACCTCATCGGTGAGCAGGTTCCAGTCCCAGATGCCGTCGTTGGCGCCCAGCATGGCCCGCTGGAAGCGCTCCTCACTGGATTGCAGCAGCATCCTGGTTTGCCTGCTCTCGGAGATGTCGATCATGACCCCCTGCAGGCGGATGGAGCCGCCTTCGGTGGGGAGCGGAGTGACAATGGTGCGGAACCAGACGGTTCTCCCGTCCGCCGCGGCCATGCGGTGTTCGAATTCCCGGCTTTCCCCCTTCTCAGCCGCCTCCCTGAGCTGGATGGCGCATTGCTCCGCGTCATCGGTTGGGATGTGGGCCTGCCAGAAATCCTGTTCTTCGACCCACTGCCGGCACGGATAGCCCAGGATGGATTCCGCCTCCTGGTCAACATGGGAGAAACGCAGGGTGAGTGGATCGCACTCCCAGGCTATGCCCTTGATTGAATGCAGGAGCGCGGCAGAGAGTTTGTCATCCATGTGCGGGATGTAACCTGGTGGCTGTTTCCTCATTGAAACCTCAAGCGTGTGGCGTTGGGAGGCAGGTTTTCGCCGTGCGCTACCCGGCTGTCTGGCGCCTGACTCCGCACGCGTTTTTCAGAAGGACATATATCAGGGGGTACTCCCCGGGACGATTTGCACAGTGGGGAGCGGAAATGTGTGTGACATATAACAGTCAAGGAAGGGGGAATTCAAGTTGTTCTGTTGTGTTGCGCTCGGGAGAGTCGCTACGGATTGGTCTGTTACAGGGCGAATTCAGACTCTACCAGCAGCGTGTGGGCGGTTCGGTTCTGCCGATGAGCGAGATCATCCCATCCATCACCCTGAACATGTTTCCAAGCTCGTTGGTCCAGGAGTCCCCCTCCTCCAGCGGCACAGGCACCTCCCGTTTGCCCAGGTAGACCTCTTCGTTGTCGATGAAGGTGAACCATTCCAGGCTGCCGGTCATCCAGAGTTTGCTCTTCAGGGCCATGTCAGGAGAGGCGCGCCCTGAAGTCGCCATAGGCGAAGGTGCGCACGACCTTGAGTTCGCCGGTTTCCGGCTCATAGGTGCAGATGGCCGGGTGCTGGATGCCGTTGAAGGTGGTGGTCTTGACCATGGTGTAGTGGGCCATGTCCAGGAATGCCAGGCGATCTCCCGGCAGGAGCGGCCGTTCAAAGGACCAGTCGCCGATCACGTCGCCGGCCAGGCAGGAGGGGCCGGCCAGGCGGTAGCTGTGCGCCTTTTCGCCAGGATCAAAGCCGTTTTTGATGTCGGGACGGTAGGGCATCTCAAGGATGTCCGGCATGTGGCAGGTGGCTGACAGGTCCAGTATGGCGATATCCATGGCGTTGTGCACCAGGTCCAGCACCTCGCCCACCAGGATGCCGGTGCCGATGGCGATGGCTTCCCCCGGCTCCAGGTAGACCGTAAGATCATACTTCTCCCGGAAGTAGCTGACCAGATCCACCAGGCCGTCGATGTCATACCCCTCCCGGGTGATGTGGTGTCCTCCCCCCAGGTTGAGCCATTTCATGCGCGGCAGGAACCTGCCGAACTTCTCCTCGAAGGCCCGTGCCGTGCGCTCCAGCGGCTGGAAGAGCTGCTCGCAGAGGGTGTGGAAGTGCAGCCCCTCCACGCCGTTCAGGGCGCGCTCCTCACCAACCTCACCGATTCTTCGCTCAAATTCCGCCAGGGGGATGCCCAGGCGCGAGCAGGGGGCGCAGGGGTCGTAGATGGCGGTGTGCCCCTCGGAGTGTTCCGGGTTGACCCGCAGTCCGATGGAGACATTTCCATGCTTCGCTTCCCAGAGCGGGCGGAAGCGCTCCAGCTGGCCAAGGGAGTTGAAGACCAGGTGGTTGGAGATCTCCAAGAGCTCCACCACATCGCGCTCCTTGAAGGCGGCGGCGAAACTGTGCACCTCCCCGCCGAATTCCTCACGTCCCAGGCGCGCCTCCCAGGGGGAACTGGCGCAGACCCCGGCCAGGGTGCGGCTGATCAGGGGGAAGGTGCTCCACATGGAGAAGGCCTTCAGCGCCATGAGTATCTTGGCGCCGCTCCGTTTCTGCACGTTGTCCAGGATTGCCAGGTTGTGGCGCAGTCGTCCCAGGTCCACCACATAGGCGGGGGAGGGGGCCAGTTCAAGGATTTTTTCGATGTCGATGCCGGTCATGTGCTGAGTTGCCCCTACTTGTCGTGCCCTTTGCCATGTCCCTTGCCGTTCCCCTTGCCCTTGCCGGGGGAGGTCTGGCCGCCGTCGGGGTGACCGCTCAAGGAGAGGTTGCCGCTCTTCAGGGCGTGGAAATCGGCCGAGCCGGGCTTGATGCCCAGTTCCTTGGCAATCACTCCCCAACCCCTGCCCTTACCGGATTTGTAGCTGCGCAGCACCCGCTCCGTCGGCTGGCCGGACATCTGGCCAAGCTGGAAAACCATGAAGGCGTCGGCAGGTTCGTGGACCGAGCCGATGACCGCCTGAACCTGCGGGATCGGTACCCCGAACTGGGTACTGACCCTGGCGGAGAAGCCGGGCAGGTCGGCCCGGGCCTGGACATTCACATTGGCCAGGAAATTTTCCAGGCCGCCGGCAAACGCTCCCAGGGGAGAGAGGGCGAGCAGGGTCAGGCAGATGCAGACCAGGCGCTTCATGCTGATACTCCTTCTTGATGGAATAGTGGATCAACCAGGGGACGGCAGGTGTGAACCGCCAAATCCGGTCTGATGGTTACAGCTCGGGCCAGTCGCCGCCATCCACCACCACGGTGGGCAGCCCCATGGGCCCCAGTTCATCCAGGAACGGTTCGGGATCGAACTGCTCCATGTTGAAGACGCCAGCTCCGTGCCACTTGTTGGTCAGCATCATGATCGCCCCCACCACCGCCGGCACGCCGGTGGTGTAGCTGATGGCCTGGGAGCTGACCTCCCGGTAGCACTCCTGGTGGTCGCAGATGTTGTAGATGTAGACCTGCCTTCGTTTGCCGTCCTTCAGCCCGCGGGCGATGACGCCGATGCAGGTCTTCCCCTTGGTCAGGGGACCCAGGGAGCCGGGGTCGGGGAGGAGCGCCTTCAGAAACTGGATCGGCACGATCTTCTGCCCCTGGAACTCCACCTCGTCGATGCGGGTCATGCCCACGTTCTGCAGCACCTCCAGGTGCTTCAGGTAGTTGTCCGAGAAGGTCATCCAGAACTGGGCCTTTTTGATGCTGGGGATATGTTTGACCAGCGACTCCATCTCCTCATGGTACATGCGGTAGATGTTCATGGGGCCGATCCCCTCGGGAAAGTCGAAGGAATGTTTAGTGGCCAGGGCGCCGGACTCCACCCACTGGCCGTTCTCCCAGTGGCGGCAGATGGCGGTCACCTCGCGGATGTTGATCTCCGGGTTGAAGTTGGTGGCGAAGGGCTGGCCGTGGGAGCCGGCGTTGGCATCGATGATGTCGATCTCCTGAACCTCGTCCAGGTGCTTTTTCGCCGCCAGGGCGGTGTAGACGTTGGTCACCCCCGGGTCGAAGCCGGAGCCCAGAAGTGCCATCAGGCCGGCGTCTTTGAAGCGCTCCTGGTAGGCCCACTGCCAGGAATACTCGAATTTTGCCGTGTCGATGGGCTCGTAGTTGGCGGTGTCCAGGTAGTTCACACCGGTTTCCAGGCAGGCATCCATGATGGTCAGGTCCTGGTAGGGGAGGGCGACATTGATGACCAGTTTTGGCTGAACCTGTCTGAGCAGGGACACCAGTTCCGGGACATTGTCGGCGTCAACCCGGGCGGTGTTGATGCTGTTGCCTAACTGGGCCGCGATGGCGTCGCACTTGCTCTTGGTCCGCGAGGCTAGGGTGATCTCGCTGAAGATGTCCCGCCGCTGGGCACACTTGTGGGTGACGACGCTGCCGACTCCGCCTGCTCCGATAATCAGTACCTTGCTCATATCTGTACGCTCCTCCTGCTGCCATGAATCGAACGGCAGCGAATTGCCTGCCTGAATAAGAATTATACCGTTTGTTCCGGTCCGTTACCCTCTTCAGGCCAATGTGTGATGTGGATAGAAAGCCCGCTTCTGGGAAAAGGGGTAGGGGGGAGATTCTCCTTCGCTGGCAACGCCGAGCCCCTCCCCATTCTCTCTTCAGAGGGGATGGGGGAGGAATTGGCGGCTGACGATGGTGCTCATCAATACTGTCGTTGCGGTGCGGTGAAACGCCTATTCACCCAGGTAGGTGTAGGCCTGGATGGTCTTGTCCAGCAGTTCCAGGAAGTGGCTGCTCTCCTCGATGGAGATCTTCTTGGAGGCGACCCCGTTCTCCAGGCTGTCGCGCACTTTTTTCAGTATCTCGTTGCCGTCGTACTGTACGTATTTGAGGGACTGCTGGATGGCGTCGCCGCTGATGACCGTGTCGATGCGGTAGTTGGTCTTCTTGTTGAAGGTTATGTGCACGGCATTGGTGTCACCGAACAGGTTGTGCAGGTCCCCTAGTATCTCCTGGTAGGCGCCGATCAGGAAGAAGCCGATGTAGTACTCCTCGTTCTTTCTGATCTTGTGCAGCGGCAGGTACTTGGTCCGTCCGTTCTCGCCCACGAAGCTGGTGATCTCGCCGTCGGAATCGCAGGTGATGTCGGCGATGGAGGCGATCACGTCCGGCTTTTCCCCCAGCCGCTGGATCGGCATGATCGGGAAGAGCTGGTCGATGGCCCAGGAATCCGGTATGGACTGGAACAGGGAGAAGTTGGCGAAATAGGTCTGGCGCATGCTCAGCTTGAAGTTCTGCAACTCCTCGGGGACCGGCTTCATCTTTTCCACCAGGTTGTTGATCTTCTTGATTATTCGTGTGTACAGCCATTCCGCCATGGCCCGGTCGTTCAGGTTCAGGTAGCCCAGGTTGAACAGGCTGACCGCCTCCTGGATCAGCTGGAGGGTGTCGTGGTAATCCTCGCGCAGGGAGTGGCGGTCGATGCTCTTGTAGATGTCCACAAGCTTCCTGACCGTGGGTGAGAGGGGCTCCGCCTGGGTCAGGATGGATTCGAAGTCGGGCATCTGGTTCTGGGTGTTGGTGTTGAGGATGTTGGTGACCATCACCGAGTAGTGGGCAACGGTGGCCCGGCCCGATTCGGAGATGATGTTGGGGCAGTCCACCCCCGCCTCGTCGCAGATGTTCTTGATCTGGTAGATGACGTCGTTGGCGTACTCTTCCACCGAGTAGTTGACGCTGGAGAAGTAGCTGGACTTGGATCCGTCGTAGTCCACCCCCAGACCGCCGCCGATGTCGATGTACTCCAGGTTGACCCCCAGCTTCTTCATCTCCACATAGATGCGGGCCCCCTCGATCAGCGCGTTTTTGATCTTGTCGATCTTGGTGACCTGGCTGCCGATGTGGGAGTGCAGCAGCTTGACGCTGTCGATCAGGTTGTACTGCTTGAGCAGGTCGATGGCGGTGATTATCTCGGAGATGCGCAGGCCGAACTTGGCGTCCTCGCCGCCGGAGGTGGCCCACTTGCCGGTCCCCTTGGAGGAGAGCTTGACCCTGATGCCCAGTTTGGGGGTGATGCCGGTCTTCCTGGAGAGTTCGATGACCTTCTCCAGTTCGAACAGCTTCTCGATCACGATGGTGATATTGTAACCGATCTTGGTGGCGTACAGGACGGTCTCGATGAACTCGGTATCCTTGTAGCCGTTGCAGATGATCGGCAGGCTGTTGTTGGTGGATATGGAAATGGCGGCCACAAGTTCAGGCTTGGAGCCCACCTCCAGGCCGATGTTGTACTTCTTGCCGAAGTTGGCGATGGCCTCCACGACCTGGCGCTGCTGGTTGACCTTGATGGGGTAGAAGGTCTGGTACTGGGCCGGGTAGTTGTTGGTCTGGATGGCATTCCTGAAGACCCGGTTGATGGATGCGATGCGCCCCTCCAGGATGTTCATGAACCTGAGCAGGATGGGGGGTTTTATCTTACGCTTGATCAGGTCGTCCACCAGGGATGCCAGTTCGATGGAATACTTTGAATTGGGGGAAGGATGGACGCAGATATTACCCTTCTTGTTGATGGAGAAGAGATCACCGCCCCAGTTGTTGAGATTGTAAATTTTCGCGGAATCGTTGATTGACCAGCGCTCCATAGGCCGTTTCCTCGTCTGGATAGTGGTAATGATACAATAGAATGCCAAAATAGAAACCGCAGCCCATGGCGATTCGCACGGCAATCAGCGGGGTCGGAGCGCCGTCGCCGGAAAACGGGGAGAATCGACGCTCCATCTGAACCTTTGCATCCGAAAAGGATGAAATATCCTGTATGGGCGGTCGTATGTCAACCGATTTTTAACGTTGTGGCAAAGTGGCGCTCCGTCAACCTTGACAACGGCTGTTGGAATGGTTACATCATTCAAACCGATACGGGAATAGAAGATCTACCACTTCTTCATGAACGGATATCTGCCATGACACGTTTTTCAGGCAAGAAACCGTACCATCTGGAGTTTTACAGCCGTCAGGTTGGCGAAATCAAAAACCTGCTGCATGTCCTTGAGTTGAAGGATGGCTTCGATGAGTCCGAGAACCGGCCGCGCATGGATATGTACGAGACCGGTGATGGAGTCGTACTGGAGTTCGATCTGCCCGGTTTCCGCGTGGAGGATATCTGCCTCAAGGTCTGCGGCATCACGCTGCTTCTGGAGGCGCACAAGCCGCGTGAGCAGATCGAGGGGAGTTTCATCTGCATGGAGCGCACGTACGGAGATTTCCGCTCTGCCGTGCAGATACCCGGAGACAGCAATCCCTGCTCCATTACCGCCGAATACCGCTTGGGCGTGCTGCGGGTGACGTGCCCAAAGAGTGATGGCCTGCAGGTACCCATAAAGGAGATTACACCTTGAGTGAAACCGAAAAAGACATTGAAAAGCAGGATGCGGAAGAGCTGAAAATACCCGATGAATTACCGCTCTTGCCGGTACGGGACGTGGTGGTCTACCCGTTCATGATCATTCCGCTTTTCGTTGGGCGCGAGATGTCGGTCAAAGCCGTGGACAGCGCCCTGGCGGGAGACCGCATGATCCTTTTGGCCACCCAGTACGAGATCAGCGAGGAAGATCCACCGCCGGACAAGATTTACGGCGTCGGCACGGTGGCCATGATCATGCGCATGCTCAAACTGCCCGACGGCAGGATCAAGATCCTGGTCCAGGGGTTGGCCAAGGCCCGCATCACCGAATTTACCTCGGAGAAGCCGTTCTATACGGTACGTGTCGAACGCTTGAACGATATGCCGCTGCTTGATGCGACCCTGGAGACAGAGGCCCTGGTGCGCACCGTGCGGGAGCAGTTGGCCAAGGTTGTGGAACTGGGCAAGCAGGTCTCCCCCGAGGTGATAGTCATACTGGAGAATATCCAGGATCCGGGGAGCATGGCCGACCTGATCGCCAGCAACATGGGGCTCAAGGTTGCCGACGCCCAGCAGCTCCTGGAAACGGTGGATCCCATAACCCGCCTGACCAAGATCAACGAACTGCTCAATCGTGAGGTGGAACTCTTAAGCGTGCAGGCCAAGATCCAGAGCGCGGCCCGCGAGGAGATGGGCAAGAACCAGCGGGAGTACTACCTGCGGGAGCAGATGCGGGCCATCCAGCAGGAGCTGGGGGACGGCGAGGGGAAGGAGGATCTGATCGAGATCCGCAAGGCCATCGAGTCCGCCAGAATGCCGGAGAGCGTGCAGAAGGAGGCGCTGAAACAGCTGGGCCGCCTGGAGAACATGCACCCCGATGCCGGCGAGGCCGGCATCATCCGCACCTACCTGGACTGGCTGGTGGAGATCCCCTGGAGCAAGTCCAGCCGCGACAGCCTGGACATCGGTCGTGCCGAGAAGATCCTGAATGAGGACCACTTCTATCTGGACAAGATCAAGGAGCGCATCCTGGAGTTCCTCTCCGTGCGCAAGCTGAAGAAGAAGATGAAAGGGCCGATCCTCTGCTTCGTCGGCCCTCCCGGCGTGGGCAAGACCTCCCTGGGCAAGTCCATCGCCCGGGCCATGAACCGCAAGTTCGTGCGCATCTCCCTGGGGGGGGTGCGTGACGAGGCCGAGATTCGCGGTCATCGCCGCACCTACATCGGCGCGCTTCCCGGGCGTATCATCCAGGGGATGAAGCAGGCCGGCACCAACAATCCGGTCTTCATGCTGGACGAGCTGGACAAGCTGGGCTACGACTACAAGGGGGATCCCTCATCGGCGCTCCTGGAGGTGCTGGACCCGGAGCAGAACCACTCCTTCTCCGACCACTACATCAACCAGCCCTACAACCTGTCCAACGTGATGTTCATCGCCACCGCCAACCAGATCGACCCGGTGCCGTCGGCCCTGCGCGACCGCATGGAGGTGATCACCCTCTCGGGCTACACCGAGGAGGAGAAGCTGGAGATCTCCCGGCGTTTCCTGGTGCCGCGCCAGATGAAGGAGAATGGCCTGAAGGAGAAGAACATCGCCTTTGACGACGAGGCCATTGCCGAGATCATCGCCAAATATACCCGCGAGGCCGGGCTGCGCAACCTGGAGCGGGAGATCGGCACGGTCTGCCGCAAGGTGGCCCGCAAGGTGGCCGAGGGGCAGAAACGCATCACCCGGGTGACTGCCAAGAACCTGCATACCTTCCTGGGCGCGCCCAAGTTCATGCGGGAAGAGGACCTGGACAGAAACGAAATCGGCGTGGTCAACGGCCTGGCCTGGACCCCGGTGGGGGGTGAAATCCTGCACATCGAAGCGTCACAGATGCAGGGCAAGGCCGGCCTGACCCTCACCGGTCAGCTGGGGGACGTGATGAAGGAGTCGGCCCAGGCCGCCCATTCCTACATCCGCGCCCATGCCGAGGAACTGAGCATCAAGCCGGAGTTCTTTCAGCAACATGAGATCCACGTGCATGTTCCGGCCGGCGCTATCCCCAAGGACGGCCCTTCCGCCGGGGTCGCCATGACAACGGCCCTGGTCTCGGTCATAACCCGCATTCCGGTCAGGAAAGACGTGGCCATGACCGGCGAGATCACCCTGCGGGGCAAGGTTCTGCCCATCGGCGGGTTGAAGGAGAAGATCCTGGCCGCCGTACGCTCGGAGATGAAAACGGTGATCATACCGGCCCAGAACAAGAAGGATTTGGAGGACGTCCCGGCCGAGATCCTCAAGAGGGTAAAGATCGTGCCGGTGACCAAGATCGACGAGGTGCTCAAGCTGGCACTGGAGAAGTATCCGCCCCCCCTGGCGGCCACTCCGGCGGGGAGTGTCCCCAAAAAGCGGACAACCAGAGGCGCCGCGGCGCCGAATTCGCCCGATCAGGGACTCCCGGCCAGCGCCAAGGGATAGCCGTTACTGAGACGCTAACCGGAGAGGGGGATACGATGCCGTCCATGGCATCCTATCCCCCTCCTTTTTGGAGGGAAGGTCAATGGATCTGCGCGATAGCGGAATAACCCTGGCAGAGCTCAACCAGAGTTCCCGAAACACCCTGGCCGAACATTTGGGGATCGAGTTCGTTGAGCTGGGCGCTGACCATCTCACGGCCAGGATGCCGGTGGATCGCCGCACGCACCAGCCGGCCGGCATACTCCACGGCGGGGCCTCGGTTGCATTGGCCGAAACCGTGGGAAGCGTGGCCGCCGGCCTCTGCCTGGATCAGGGGAAAAAGCGCATCGTCGGACTGGAGATCAACGCCAACCATGTGCGGCCGGTGCGTTCCGGCTGGGTCACCGGCGTGGCCCGTCCGCTGCACCTGGGGCGGAGGACCCAGATCTGGGAGATCAGAATCCATAACCATGATGATAGGCTGGTCTGCGTGTCGCGGCTCACGGTGGCTGTCACGGATGTGGACCAGTTCAAAGGCCAGGCAGGCGAATGACGCCGTGGCCGCATAGAAGGGGAATGAACCATATACCATGACTACTGACACGAAACTCTCCACCCTGGGCGAATTCGGCCTGATCGACCGCATCGCCGCCCATGTGGCCGGGGGCGAGGGGGTGATCACCGGCATCGGCGACGACGCAGCCGTGACCGTCCTCACTCCCGGTATGCAGCTCTTGACCTCCACCGACATGCTGCTGGAGGACGTGCACTTCCGTACAACCTGGCATGATCCCCTGGCTCTGGGACGCAAGTCACTGGGGGTGAGCATCTCCGATGTCGCCGCCATGGGGGCTATCCCGCGCTGGGCACTACTCTCTCTGGCTATCCCGGCCGGGTTTCCGCTGGAGTTCCTGGACCGCTTCACCGAGGGGTTTCTGGCCATGGCCGGGGAGCATGGCGTGACCCTGATCGGCGGCGATACCTGCTCCTCCAAGAACGGTCTGGTCATCTCGGTGACCATCATGGCGGAGCAGTTTCCCCACCTGATTCTGCGCCGCAGCGGAGCAAGGGCAGGGGACGAGATCTGGGTCAGCGGCACCCTGGGGGATGCCGCCCTGGTGCTGTCGCTGCTGGAGGATGGGGCGGTGTGCGATGAGCCGTCACTTCTGTCCCGCCTGCTGGATCCCTCGCCCCGCACCCGGGTGGGGCACGCCCTGGCCGAATCCGGCCTGGTCAGTGCCATGATCGATGTGAGCGACGGCCTGCTGGCCGACTTTGGCCACATAGCCCAGCAGTCCGGGGTGGGGGGCGTCCTCTACCTGGAGCGCCTCCCCATCTCCGCCGATTTCCGCCGCCGTGCCTCCCGTTTTCCCTCCTTCCCCCATCACCTGATCCTGTCCGGCGGTGAGGACTACGAACTGGCCTTCACCGCTGCGGCGGAAAACCATGAAAAAATCGAAAGTATCGTGAAAAACAGTGGCATTCAGGCTACGGCTGTTGGTATAGTAACGAGTTTTTCAGGGGTGGAGGTCGTCATGGAGGACGGCAGCCGTTACATCCCCCGAAAACCAGGCTTTACCCATTCAATCTGACAACTCAAAAGGAACAGCGATGCAACAGACAGCGATTTCAGCGACCGAGGCACGGCTCTGCGCCGATGCGATCCGTTTTCTCTCCGTCGATGCGGTGGAACAGGCGAATTCCGGTCACCCCGGTCTCCCCATGGGAGCGGCCGACTGCGCCTTTGCCCTGTGGGGAAACTACCTGAATTTCAATCCGGCCGATCCCTGTTGGCCCAACCGGGACCGTTTCGTGCTCTCGGCCGGCCATGGCTCCATGCTGCTCTATTCGCTGCTGCACCTGTTCGGCTATGACCTCCCCCTGGATGAGCTGAAGAACTTCCGCCAGTGGGGCAGCAAGACCCCCGGTCACCCCGAATTCGGCCATACCGTGGGGGTGGAGGTCACCACCGGACCGCTGGGGCAGGGCTTTGCCAACGGCGTCGGCATGGCCATCGCCGCCAAGATGGCAGCCGAGCGCTTCAATACGACCGATTTCAAGCCGGTGGACCACACCATCTATGCCCTGGCCGGTGACGGATGCCTGCAGGAGGGGATCAGCTACGAGGCCGCGGCCCTGGCAGGGCACCTCAAGCTGGGCAACCTGGTCTACATCTACGATGACAACGGCATTACCATCGAGGGGAAGACCAACCTGGCCTGGTCCGAGGATGTGGCCGGACGCTTCACCGCCTGCGGCTGGCACGTGCAGAAGATCGATGGTCACGACTACGGCCAGATCACGGCGGCAATCGCCGCCGCCAAGGCGGAGACCGGGTGCCCCTCGCTGATCATCGCCACCACCCACATCGCCTTTGGCAGTCCGGCCAAGCAGGACTCCTCCGGCGCCCACGGCTCCCCCCTGGGCAAGGACGAGATCGCCGCCACCCGAGCCAACCTGGGCTGGAGCCACGCCCCCTTCCAGGTTCCCCAGGAGGTGCGCGACATCTGTGGTGGCAGGGTGGAGCAGCTGAAGCAGCGCTACGATGAGTGGCAGCGCGGCTTTGCTGCATGGCGCAGCGCCAACCCCGACAAGGCCCTGCTGTGGGACCAGATGTGGAGCAAACCGCTCCCCCCTAACCTGACCGATGAACTGATCAATGCCGTGGCAGGCAAGGCTGGCGCCACCCGCTCACTCTCCGGTGCCGTGCTGCAGAAGGTAGCCTCCCTGCTCCCCGCCCTGGCCGGCGGTTCCGCCGACCTGGCGCCCTCCAACAACAGCGATATCAAGGGAGCCGCATCGGTGCAGCCCGGTGCGTTCGCAGGGCGCAACCTGCACTTCGGCATCCGCGAGCACGCCATGGGCGCCATCATGAACGGCATGGCCCTCTACGGATGCTTCATCCCCTACGGCGCCACCTTCCTGGTCTTCTCCGATTACTGTCGCTCGGCCGTGCGTCTGGCCGCCCTGATGAATCTGCGGCTGGTCTACCTGTTCACCCACGATTCCTTCTTCGTGGGTGAGGACGGCCCGACCCACCAGCCCATCGAGCAGACCGCCTCGCTGCGCATGATCCCCGGCCTGCAGGTGATCCGCCCGGCCGACGGCCTGGAGACGGCCCTGGCCTGGAACGCCGCCCTGAACTACACCAATGGCCCCACCGCCCTGATCCTGTCGCGCCAGAACCTGCCGGTCATCGCCCGCGGCAGCGGCTTCTGCACCACCGACGTGCTCAAGGGGGGCTACCCGGTCGCCTCTCCCGAAGGGGCACCGGATGCGGTCATCATGGCCAGCGGCTCCGAGGTGCACGTGGCCCAGGAGGCGGCGGAACTGCTGGCGGCCCAGGGTGTCGTTGCCCGGGTCGTCTCGGTCCCCTGCCTGGAGACGTTCATGGCCCAGCCCCAGTCCTACCGTGACGGCCTGCTTCCGGCCGGAATACCGCGCATCGCCGTTGAGGCGGGGCGCGGCGAGTCCTGGGGACGGCTCCTGGGGTGCGACGGCCTGTTCATCGGCATCGAGCACTTTGGTGCCTCGGCGCCGGGAGATGTGCTGGCCAGGCAGTTCGGCCTCACTCCGCCCCAGGTGGCCGAGAAGATCGCCGTCTTCCTGAAGAGGTAAGCGTCCGTACATGGAACTGGTGGAACAGCTGAAACAGTCCCTGCTCTTCTCCGGTCTGTCCGGTGATGACCTGGCCGACCTGGCCACCATCACCGTGCGACGCAGGTTCGCCAAAGGGGAGTCCCTGTTCTGCGAGGGAGAGCAGGCCACAGGCTTCTATCTGCTGGTGGCCGGGAGCATCAAGCTCTGCCGCGTCTCCCCGGATGGGCGCGAAAAGGTGCTCCACTTCGTCAAACCGCGGGAGACCTTTGCCGAGGCGGCTTTTTTCGGCGACGGCAGATACCCGGCCGAGGCCCGCGCCATGGAGAGTGGCGAGGCGCTTTTCCTCCCCCGTGAGGGGTTCATGGAGCTGATGAGTCGCAAGCCGCAGTTATCCCTCAACCTGGTGGTCTCCCTCTCCCTGATGCTGCGCCAGTTCGTGCGGCAGATCGAGGAGCTCACCTTCGCCGATGTCACCTCCCGGCTGGCCTCGTTCCTGGTGCGGCGGGCAGAAGAAAAGGCGGCCAGCTATGGCGGCATCACCTACATCGACCTGGGGATCAAAAAGGGGGAGCTGGCTTCCCGGCTGGGCACGGCCAGCGAGACCATCTCCCGAACCCTGCGCAAGCTTAAGGATGAGGGGATCATCGAGGTGCAGGGAAGCCGGGTGCTGATCCACCGCATGGACAAACTGCAGAAACTGTGCGAACGACACGAGTAGGTGCGGCACCGTGTGGCCGCCCAAGATGTGGCCACACCGGTTGCCGCTCGGGTTTCGGGGATAAGGAGAATTCCAGATGCTGATCGTCATGAATCATACGGCAACCCAGGCGGATATCGAAGCGGTCAACCAGGCGGTGGCGGAGATGGGCTTTTCGGCCGCCCCGATCCCGGGGAGCGAGCGCACCGCCATCGGCGTACTGGGCAATCAGGGGTATGTGGATGACAGCAAGATCCTGGAGCTTCCCGGCGTGCAGCGGGTGATCCACGTCTCCAAGCCGTACAAGCTGGTCTCCCGGGACTTCCATCCCGAGGATACGATCGTGGATGTGGCCGGTGTGCGTGTGGGCCAGGGGTGCCGTCCGGTGGTGGTGGCTGGCCCCTGTGCCGTGGAGAGCGAGGAGCAGATCGTCAGGACCGCCCTGTTCGTCAAGAAGGCCGGGGCTGACATGCTGCGTGGCGGGGCCTTCAAGCCGCGTACCGGGCCGCACACCTTCCAGGGACTGCGTGAAGAGGGGTTGGAACTCTTGGCCCTGGCCGGCAGGGAGAGCGGGCTGCCGGTCGTGACCGAGGTGATGAGCCCTGACAGCGTGGGGCTGGTGGCCGACTATGCCGACCTCTTGCAGGTGGGAGCCCGCAACATGCAGAACTTCGACCTGCTGCGGGAGTTGGGCAGGATCCGCAAGCCGGTGCTGCTGAAAAGGGGCATGAGCGCCACCGTGGAGGAGTTCCTGGCCGCCGCCGAGTACATCCTGGCCGAGGGGAATGAACAGGTCATTCTCTGCGAGCGGGGTATCCGCACCTTCGAGACCGCCACCCGCAACACCCTGGATCTTGCGGTGGCGCCGCTGATCAGGGAGCTGTCGCACCTGCCGGTGATGATCGACCCGTCCCATGCCACCGGCAAGCGCAGCCTGGTGCCCCCCATGACCCTGGCGGCCCTGGTGGCCGGCGCCCACGGCGTTCTGGTGGAGGTGCATCCCGAACCGGAGAAGGCGCTTTCCGACGGCCCGCAATCCCTCACATTCCAGGGATTTGAGCGCCTGATGGCCGATGTGCGGCGTATGACGGATTTTCTCGGTTTTGCCCGGGAATAGCCCATTAAATCCCTTGAAAACTTTTCAGGGCCGATGTAATAATAGCACCGTATTATCCGTTCTCCCTGTCCTGTTCGACGGCTGTAGTGCCCGGGCGGAATAAACAATGAACGGGAGACCATTCTTGTCGTGGTGTGCTGCCCCATTGCGTGGGATTTGCCTGAAGCGGCATATGGTCGCCCACCTGTTAAGGAACTCGCCGGAGGTCCTTTTAGGTTGACGGCAGGACGGGGAGAGTAAAAAAAGGGGATGCCTTGTATGGGGCATCCCCTTTCCTGTTTCTGCACCCGGCAGGGGATGCTCCCTGTCCGCTGTCGCCGGTGGTCAGGGGTGGTCGAGGATCTCCCGCACCCTTTTCAGGAGCTCCGACGGTTTGACCGGTTTGGGCATGAAGTTGTGCTCGCTTTCGAACAGGCCCCTGGCGTCAAGGGCGTCCTCCGCATACCCGCTGATGAAGAGTACCTTCATGTCAGGCCGGATCTTCATGATCTCGTCGTAGAGCGCCTTTCCGTCCAGGTTGGGCATGATGATGTCGCTGACCAGGATGTCCATCCGGTGACTCTGCTCCCTGAACCTCTCCAGGGCCTCCCGGCCGTCGATGGTTTCGATCACCGTATACCCAGCATATTCCAGGACGGCCCGGTTTAGTTCACGCACCACCTCGTCGTCTTCCACCAGTAGAACCGTTTCGTTTCCCCGTTTTGGCAGGGGCGTCTGACGGTGTTCGCGAGTCTCCTCCTTTTCCCTGCCTGCCAGGGGGAGGTAGACGCGGAAGGTCGCACCCTGTCCCGGCGAACTGTCGACGGTGATGAACCCATCATGCTGCTTGACGATGCCGTAGATGATGGAGAGGCCGAGGCCGGTCCCCTTGCCGCGCCTCTTGGTGGTAAAGAACGGCTCGAAGACCTTTTCCCGCGTCTCCGCATTCATGCCGCAGCCATTGTCCGTGACGCTGATCAAGGCGTAATTCCCCATAACCCCGAAACCGTTTGTCCTCACAAACTCCTCGTCGATGACGCCGGTGCCGGTCTTGATTGTCAGCACTCCTCCGCCTGGCATGGCGTCCCGGGCATTGGTCACCAGGTTCATGAGCACCTGTTCGATCTGCCCCCTGTCCGCCATGACGGTCATCTCCGTTGCCGCGGTCTTTACCCTGAAGTCGATGTCCTCCGGTATCAGCCTGCACAGCATTTTTTTGAGGCCGTCGATGATCTCGCGCAGATCCAGGCACCTGACGTGCAGCACCTGCTTGCGACTGAACGCCAGCAGTCCCTGGGTGAGGTCTGCGGCCCTCTCCGCCGCAGCCAGGATCTGTCTGACATGGTGCCGGAGGGGGGCGCCCTGCTCCATGCGCATGTCCATGACCTCGGCAAACCCTATGATGGCCGTGAGGATGTTGTTGAAGTCGTGGGCTATGCCGCCGGCCAGTTGTCCCACGGCATCCAGCTTCTGCATCTGGTGAAGCTGCGTTTCGAGAAGCTTCCGCTTCTCCTCGGCCTGTTTCCGTCCGCTGATGTCCTTGGCAAAGGAGTAGGAATATGTGGCTCCATGGAATTCGATGTTGTTGGTCGTTATCTCCACCGGAAAGGTGGTGCCGTCCCTGTGGCGGTGAACGGTTTCGTGCGTCACGGAGCCGTTGGTTTCCAGCTGCTCTACGATTGCACGTATCTTTTCAACGGTAATGGCCGGATCGATGTCAATGACGGTCATGGCACATAATTCATCGCTGGAATAGCCGAGGCTCCTGCATGCGCACTCGTTGGCCATGGCAATCCTCCCGTCCATCGATATCAAAAAAATGCCGATGGAGGCCTTCTCGATGCAGAACTCGTGCAGCAGGAGCTTCTCCTCGGCCCGCTTGCGTTCACTGATGTCGGTCACGAAACAGCAGCAGTATTCACACCCCTCGAATTCAACGAAGTTCGACTGGATTTCCACCGGATAGGTGCGGCCATCCCTGGTCTGGTGCACTGCTTCAAACCGATCAACCCCCTGCTTTCGTGTCTGCTGCCAGAGCGCCGCATACTCTTCCACAGTACAGTGGGGGGAGATGTCGTACACGGTCATGCCTGCCAGTTCCTCGTGTCCGTACCCCAGAGAGCGGCAGGCCGCTTCGTTGACATAAACGAGGCGACCGTTCTCGAAAAGCCAGAATACCTGGATACAGGCGCGGTCCATGGCGAACTGGAAGCGCATCGCGTCATCCGCTTCCGGGTCTGAATCGCAAACCGAATAGCCGTGGTCACGAAGCAGGGCCCGCGCCTTCTCCATGCCCTGGCCATTGTCATCAACGATAAAGACCGATATCATGCAATCACCTCTTGGGGGGAGCACGGGTCGCTGCTGTCGTCATGCATACTCATGTGCCCTGAACGTATTCATATCGTATCCACTGCTGACCTGACAGTGGAGCACGGGGGGGTAATTCTGTGTCAATGCCGATTTCATATCAACGATTACGTACAAGCGGCGAGGAGCGACGCGACGAAGGTTGGCACTCAACCTGGGGTGCCTTGCAGGAGAGAGAATAGCCTGAAACGGGATTAATTCCAGCGGCTGATGGAAATAGCTGCAGGGATAACCTGCTGAGGGGAGGGGGATGTACAATGGGGGAGACTCCTGGTGTGTACCAGGAGTCTCCCCCGTGAACCTGAAGCCTGCCGCGTGGAAAACTGCCGTTGTCCCTTAGCTGGCTGCCTGGCGGGCCATGGCGTCGTCCATGACCTTGTAGGCGCAGAACTCGCCGCACATGGTGCAGGCACCGTGATCGGAGACCGGCGAGCTCTCCCGCAGGGTGCGGGCGCGCTCCGGATCCAGGGCCAGGGAGTACTGCCCCTCCCAGTCAAGCTTCTTCCTGCACTTGGCCATCTGGATGTCCTTGTTCATGGCCCCCTTGACCCCCTTGGCAATGTCGCCGGCGTGGGCGGCGATGCGGGAAGCGATCACGCCGTCACGCACGTCCTGAACGTCAGGCAGGCGCAGGTGCTCGCTGGGGGTGACATAGCAGAGGAAGTCGGCTCCGGCCGCGGCGGCTATGGCGCCGCCGATGGCGCAGGTGATGTGGTCGTAACCGGGGGCGATGTCGGTCACCAGCGGTCCCAGCACGTAGAAGGGGGCGCCGTGACAGAGACGCTTCTGCAGCAGTATGTTGGCCTGGATCTGTTGCAGCGGCACATGGCCAGGCCCCTCGATCATGACCTGCACGCCGGCGGCCTGGGCGCGCTGGGTCAGTTCTCCCAGCAGGATCAGTTCGTGGATCTGGGCCCGGTCGGTGGCATCGGCCAGGCAGCCGGGGCGGAAGCCGTCTCCCAGGGAGAGGGTCATGTCGTACTCTTTGGTGATCTCCAGCAGTTTGTCGAAATGTTCAAACAGCGGGTTGTCCTGGTTGTTGTAGGCCATCCACTCGATGGTGAAGGCGCCGCCACGGGAGACCACGTCCATGATGCGTCCCTCGTTCTTCATTCTCTCCACGGTGGAGCGGGTCACGCCGCAGTGCACGGTGATGAAGTCCACGCCATCCTCGGCATGCTTGATGATGCCGGCGAAGATGTCGTCCACGGTCATGTCGACGATGGCCTTCTTCTTGACGCGCACCGCATCCAGGGCGGCCTGGTAGAGCGGCACGCTGCCGATGCAGGCGTTGGTCTCGGCCACGACGGCGCGTCGGATCTCGTCCACCGGCCCGCCGGTGGACAGGTCCATGATGGCGTCGGCTCCGTATTTAACGGCTACCCGTGCCTTTTCCAACTCCTTCTGCATGTCGGTGTCATCCGATGACGAGCCGATATTGGCGTTGATCTTGGTGCGCAGGCCGGTTCCCACCGGCAGTGGCGTGCCGTTCAGATGTTTGATGTTGTGGCAGATGACGATGGTGCCGGCGGCGATGCCGTCGCGGATGAATTCGGGGGCTACTCCCTCGGATTGGGCCGCTATCTTCATCTTTTCGGTTATGACACCCCTGCGGGCGTATTCAAGCTGGGTCATGGGATCTCCGTTGTATAAAACCTAGATTTGGTAGTTGGAAGCTGTCTGTGTTCGCGCTCCATTTCGTCGGTAATTACGACGAAAGAGCCCTGATGCGCTCTCTCCGGCAGCTCCCATCTACCGTTTTCAGACATAAAAATAACGCTAGGATAGTGGATGCGCTGCGGTCTGCTGGGCCGCCGCGAAATGGTTGACCGGGCTGTGTCCCCTGCCCAGGGGGCGGGCCAGCTGAATCGCTGCGGTGATGAACTGCTTGGCCCGTTCCACGGCCGTCCGCAGCGGTTCTCCCTGGGCCAGGAATGCGGCTATGGCCGAGGCGTAGGTGCAGCCGGTGCCGTGGGTGTTGCTGGTGAATACCCGCTCGACGCTGAAGTGATGGCATTCTCTGCCGTCGAAGAGGATGTCGGTGGAGAGCCTGCCACCCATGTGCCCCCCCTTGATCAGCACATTGGCCGCTCCCAGGGCATGCAGGTCCCGGGCAGCCTGCTCGGTTTCGGCCTCGTTCTGGATCGTTCTCCCCAGGAGGCGCTCCGTCTCGGGGATATTGGGGGTGAGCAGGTAGGCCAGCGGCATCAACTGCTCCAGAAAGGTCTGGGCCGCCTCGCGCTCCATCAGGGCCGCTCCCCCCTTGGCGATCATGACCGGGTCGATCACCAGCGGCAGCAGGGTGGTCCGTTCCCCTAGCCGTTCCGCCAAGGCCGAGACGATGGCCGGCGTATGCAGCATCCCGGTCTTTATCACGTCGATGGGGATGTCCGCCAGCACGCTGTCCAGCTGATCCATGACGAAGGAGGGGGGCAGGCCGTGGATGGATGAAACACCGCGGGTGTTCTGGGCGGTCAGGGCGGTGAGCACGCTGGCGGCATAACTCCCCAACAGGGTGATGGTCTTGATGTCGGCCTGGATGCCCGCGCCGCCGCCGGAATCGCTGCCGGCCACCGTCAGCACCGCGCCGCGGGGCAGGGGGCGCCTGCGGTTGAAGAGCAGCTTTAGTTCCGTCACAGCCACGTCCGGCCGCGGGGAGGAGAGCACCGAGGAGATCACCGCCAGGGCGTCGGCGCCAGCATCCACCACCCGACAGGCATTGGCGGGGGTGATGCCGCCGATGGCCACGATGGGGAGCCTGATCCGGTCGCGGATCTCCATCAGGCCGGTCGTCCCCGGCAGGTGGCTGACCGATTTGCTGGTGGTGGGATACATGGAACCGAATCCGATGTAGTCGGCCCCCTCGGCTTCCGCCTCCAAGGCCTCCCGCAGGTCGTGGGTCGATTTGCCGATGATGCTGTCCGGGCCCAGCAGGGCGCGGGCCTGGGCAACGCTGCCGTCGTCCTGACCCAGGTGGACGCCGTCCGCCTCCAGTACCTTGGCCAGCAGCATGTCGTCGTTGACGATGAAGGCCACCCCGAAGTCGCGGCAGAGTCGCTTCAGTTCGGCGGCCTCGGAGAGGCAGTGGCAACGCTCCTTCCCCTTGGCGCGATACTGCAGAGCCGAGACGCCCCCCTTGAGGGCCGTCGACACCCGTTCTACCAGATCGTCGTCCTGGTCGGTAACCAGATAGACTCCCGTGATGGGCGAGGAATGCGTGTTCCTGTTGACGACGAGACGGAACGGTTTGCCTGAGTCGCTCATTGCCTGTATCCTTTTTACTGGCCGGAAACAAAAAAGCCGCTCTGATGGAACATAATCAGGCGGCTGGATTCATGGAATCGTCACGCGAGCCGCTTTCCTACGCCGGAATTAACCGGATCAGGTTCAAAGGGTCTGATTCCACGGAATCATCTCAGTTCGGTCGAACTCCCCCAGGGCCTTACAACGCTGTTACCATACTGGAACTCGCCTTTTCTGTCAATGGTTGAGAGGGGTGGGAGAGGTGGGGCCAGCAATAGTCAAGAATCCTTGGCTTTTCCGATCCCTGATCACCTGTCTCCTTTCCCGCTGTTTCCCTTTACAGCCGCCAAGAGACATGCTAATAAGCGGAACTGGATCTATTTGCCCGTTGTGAGGAGTTTCGCTCTCTTGTACGATAGTCGTCCAACCTTTGCCGAGATCGACCTCTCGGCCCTGCGCCACAATTTTCAGCTCATCCGATCATCCGTTTCCCCACAGGCGGAACTGCTGGCGGTCGTCAAGGCCGACGCCTACGGACACGGCTTCATGGATATCAGCCGCGAACTGGAGCGCTTGGGGGTGAATGCCTTTGGCGTGGCTTTTCTTGCCGAGGCGATCCAGCTACGCAAGGCCGGCATCGACAGGCCGATCCTGCTTCTGGGAGGTGTCTATCCCGGCCAGGAGCGCAAATGCATCGGCTACAACATCTCCACCATCGTCTTCAATCTGGAGCAGGCCCGTGCTCTGGACCGTGCCGCCGCCAAGCTCTTCCGCAAGGCCCAGTTGCACCTCAAGGTGGATACCGGCATGGGGCGGCTGGGCATCCCCTATGCCGAGGTGCCGTCCTTCCTGCGCGAGCTGGCCGCCCTGCCGCACATCTCCCTGGAAGGGGTAGTCTCCCATTTCGCCAGCGCCGACGAACTGAACGAGTCGGGGCGCTACTTCTCGCGGCTGCAGGCTGAGCGTTTTGCCTGGGCCCTGGCTGAGACCCGTTCGGCCGGATTCGCGCCGCGCTACGTCCATATCGCCAACAGCGCGGCAGGCCTGCTGAGAGATATTCCGGGATGCAACCTGGTCAGGCCCGGTATCGCCCTGTACGGCGCCCTGCCGTCGCCCGACTTCCAGGGGCAGCTTGATCTGCGGCCGGTCATGCGCCTGAAGAGCCGCATTGCCATGTTGAAGTGGGTGGAGCCGGGCACCCCCATCAGCTACGGTCGCCGCTTCACCACCGGAGGACGGACCCTGATCGCCAGCGTGCCGGTGGGCTATGCCGATGGCTATGTGCGCGCTCTCACCAACCGGGGAGAGGCGCTGGTGCGGGGAGAACGGGCACGGGTGGCGGGAACGGTCTGCATGGACTGGATCATGCTGGACGTGACCGGTGTCAAAGGGGTGAGCGTGGGCGACCCGGTGGTGCTGATGGGGCCGGACGACTCCGGCAACTGCATTCATGCCGAGGAACTGGCCGAGGCCGCCGGCACCATACCGTACGAGATCTTCTGCGGCATCAGCAAGCGGGTGCCGCGGGTATATCTGAGCTGAGGGAGACGGCCCGAGCTGCGTGGGTAACCTGCAGCCCCCCGGACTCTCCTTCCTTTCGCTCCTGTCTCTGGTGGCGGAGTTGCTGGCCTGCGGCATGGCTCTGACCGGCCGTTGGCGCAACCGCGATCATTACCCCCCTCTTTATTGATCACTCCGCGCCTCTCCCCGGTGAGGCGCCCCTGTTTGTGCTGTTCGAATCATCTATAAGGTTTGGTGAAAGCCATGTACGCAGTTGCCATCGACCTGGGCACCACCACGCTTGCCGTCTCTCTGATCCATACGGTCAGTGGAAAGCGCCTTGCCGTGGGGGGCGCCATGAACCCGCAACGCAGCTTCGGCAGCGACGTGGTGTCGCGCCTGGGGGCGGCTGTTACCTCTCCCGCTGCGCGTCGGGAGATGACGGCCCTGATCCGGGCCGAACTGCTGCGTCTGGCCCAAGGGGTCTGCGGTGATGCCGGTGTGGCCTGGGATCTGGTGGAGCGGGTCGCCATTGCCGGCAACCCGGCAATGCAGCACCTGCTGCTGGGGCTTGAGCTGAACCGCCTGGCCTTTCCCCCCTATCTTCCCCAGGTCAGCTCTGCCACGCGGCTTCCTGTTGCGGAACTGGGGTGGGCGGGGCGTGCCCAAGCCTATGTCTTCCCCATGCCGGGCGGTTTCGTGGGAGGGGATACGGTGGCCTTTCTGTTCGGGGCCGGGGATGAGCCGCCCCTGCCCGATGCTCCGTCCCTGTTCCTGGACCTGGGTACCAACGGTGAGATGGCGCTGGTGGCGGGTGAGACCGTCTGGGCCACCTCGGCCGCCGCCGGGCCGGCCTTCGAGGGGGGCAACCTCTCCTGCGGCATGGCGGCCCTGAGTGGTGCCATCAGTTCGGTGCGTATCGAGCATGACCGGGTCAGGACAGAGGTGATCGGGAATGTCCTGCCCCTGGGGATCTGCGGATCCGGGGTGCTGGAGGCCATCACCCAGCTCGTGCAGCACGGAATTCTGGAGCCGGGCGGCAGGTTGCGTGACAGCAGCGAAATTTCCTCCAACCTGGCCGGCAGGGTTGTCAGCCATGACGGTGAAAACGCTTTTGTCATCCACCGCGATGCCCAACGGATGCTGCTCTTGACCCAGTCGGACATCCGCCAGGTCCAGCTGGCCAAGGGGGCCATCAGGGCCGGCCTGGAGGTGCTCTTTCATCGGGCCGGCATCTCACCCTCCGGGCTTTCGAGCGTGCGGCTGACCGGCTCCTTCGGCGCTGTCGTGCGTCCCGAATGGCTCAAAACTGTTGGAATTTTCGACGCAAGCATGGTACATACTATCGTTTTTACTCCCGAAGGCGCGCTGGCTGGTGCGGAACGGTCCCTCATGCGGCCCGATGGCTTTGAAGCCGTGGAACGACTGGCGCTCCGCTTTCGGGTCGTGCCACTGTCCGGCACGCCACTGTTCGAGCGGCTGTTCCTGCGCAGCCTGGAGTTTTCCGTCCCATGAGCGTGGCAATGGGCCGCTTCGCCCATTCCGTCTCCCACGGCTGGATCTCCGGACTGCCGGGGAGGAACAAACGGCCGCATCCGGTGGCGGATTCAGTTATGAAAAACAGAAGGATTCAATGGTGATGGGTGACCCGTTGCCGTTATCCGTTCACCAAGTCACCAGTGACGATATTTTTTACCCGGAAGGAGCTATCTAATTCATGGCAAAGATCAAACGGGCGCTGATCAGCGTCTCCAACAAGCGGGGCATCATCGAGTTTTCCAAGGTACTGGCCGGCTACGGCGTTGAGATACTCTCCACCGGCGGAACCGCCAAGCTGCTGCGCGATTCGGGCGTGGATGTGAAGGATGTGTCCGAATTCACCGGCTTCCCCGAGATGCTGGACGGCCGGGTCAAAACCCTGCACCCCAAGGTGCATGGCGGTCTGCTGGGCATGCGCGGTAACCCGGAGCATGTGGCCAAGATGCGGGAGTTCGGCATCGAGAACATCGACATGGTGGTGGTCAACCTCTATCCCTTCGAGGCCACCGTTGCCAAGGAAGGCTGCCTGCTGGTGGATGCCATCGAGAACATCGATATCGGCGGCCCCACCATGCTCCGCTCCGCGGCCAAGAACTACCCCGACGTTACCGTGCTGGTGGACAGCGTGGATTACGCCACGATCGTGGATGAGATGCGGGAAAACGGGGGGGAAGTGTCCGCAAAGACCAACTTCGGGCTGGCGGTCAAGGCCTTTCAGCACACAGCGGCCTATGACGGCGCCATCTCCAACTACCTGGGTGCCCGCCTGGGCGAGGGGGTGGACCCCTTTCCCCCTACCTTCACCTTCCAGGTCAGGAAGAGCCAGGAACTGCGCTACGGCGAGAACCCCCAGCAGTCGGCGGCATTCTACGTGGAGCGTGATCAGCATGAGGCGTCGGTTGCCACCTGCCACCAGATCCAGGGCAAGGAACTCTCCTACAACAATATCGCCGATACCGATGCCGCCCTGGAGTGCGTGAAGCAATTCACCGAGGGGCCGACCTGCGTCATCGTCAAGCATGCCAACCCCTGCGGCGTTGCCATCGGCTCCTCGCTCCTGGAAGCCTACGACCGGGCCTACTCCACCGACCCGGAATCTGCCTTTGGCGGTATCATTGCCTGCAACAGGGAACTGGACCTGGAGACCGCCAGGGCGATCTGCGAGCGCCAGTTCGTGGAGGTGATCGTTGCGCCCACCGCCTCGCCGGAGGCGGTGCAGGTGGTCTCCTCCAAGAAAAATGTTCGCCTGCTGGTGTACGGCGAATGGCCGCAGACGGTCGTGCCGCGCCTGGATTTCAAACGGGTCACCGGTGGACTCTTGGTGCAGAGCGCCGATCAGGAACTGTTCAAAAACCTTCAGGTGGTCACCAAACGTCAACCCACCCCCGAGGAGCTGATCGATCTCCAGTTCTCCTGGCGGGTGGCCAAGTTCGTCAAATCCAACGCCATCGTGTACGGCAGGGATGGCATGACCATCGGCGTGGGCGCTGGCCAGATGAGCCGGGTTAATTCGGCGCGCATCGCCGCCATCAAGGCCGAGCATGCCGGACTCGTGGTCGAGGGGGCGGTCATGGCCTCGGACGCCTTCTTTCCGTTCCGCGACGGCATAGACAATGCGGCGAGTGTCGGCATCCGGGCGGTGATCCAGCCGGGCGGCAGCATGCGCGACGCCGAGGTCATTGCCGCGGCGGACGAGCATGGCATGGCCATGGTCTTCACCGGCATGCGCCACTTCAGGCACTGAAACGATAAACCTGGAAACGAATCTGAACTCACACGAAGGCACGAAGAACACAAGGATATCAGTGCTTCGCCAGTCCTGAACCATCGACCCGGATGGCGTTTTCCCAGGCAGGCTCTGCTTTTTGCCGTTCTTCGTGAGTTGTGAGCCTTTGTGTGGGAACGGTCGTTTTTATACATGAAAATTTGATCGAGGTGTAAACCATGAAAATACTCGTTGTCGGCGGCGGCGGCCGCGAACATGCGCTGGTCTGGAAAATCGCCCAGTCCCCCCTGGTGAAGAAGGTCTACTGCGCCCCGGGAAATCCGGGCACGGCCGGATTGGCCGAGAATCTCCCCATCCGGGCGGATGAGGTGGGCAAGTTGCTGGAATTCGCCTGGAACGAAGGCATCGACCTGACCGTGGTCGGGCCGGAGCAACCGCTCTCCCTGGGGATCGTGGATACGTTCGAGAATCACGACCTGAAAATTTTCGGACCGCATCAGCAGGCGGCGCTGATAGAGGGGAGCAAGGCCTTTTCCAAGGACCTGATGCGGAAGTACAACGTACCCACCGCCGCCTACGGCGTGTTCAGCGACATCGGGGAGGCCGAGGCGTTCATCGACCGTACCGGCCTGCCCATCGTCATCAAGGCCGACGGCCTGGCTGCCGGCAAGGGGGTCATCATCGCCCAGACCCGCCAGGAGGCGGTGGACACCGTCACAGACATGCTCAGCGGCAACGCCTTCGGCAGCGCCGGCTCCCGCGTGGTGATCGAGGAGTTTCTCACCGGAGAGGAGGCCTCGTTCCTGGCCATTACCGATGGCAAAAACATCATCCCCCTGGCCAGCGCCCAGGATCACAAGGCGATTTTCGACGGCGACCAGGGACCGAACACCGGCGGCATGGGCGCCTATTCCCCGGCACCGGTGGTGACGCGGGAAATCCACGAGATAGCCATGCGTGACGTGCTGCGCCCCACGGTGGACGGCATGGCGGCCGAAGGGCGTCCCTACCGCGGCGTGCTCTACGCCGGCCTGATGGTCAAGGACGGCAAGGTCAAGACCCTGGAGTTCAACGCCCGTTTCGGCGACCCGGAGTGCCAGCCGCTCTTGATGCGCATGAAGTCGGATATCGTGCCGCTGCTTTTGGCTGCCGCCTCGGGTGATATCTCCGGCATGGACATTGAGTGGCATGACCGGGCAGCGGTCTGCGTCGTCATGGCGGCCGAAGGCTACCCGGGCGAGTATCGCAAGGGGGACGCCATCAGCGGCCTGGCAGATGCCGCGAAACTGGACGACGTGTACGTCTTCCACGCCGGAACCGCCCAGGATGGGGGGCGCTGCGTGACCAACGGCGGACGGGTACTGGGGGTCACCGCCATGGATGATACGGTTGAACAGGCCATTGCCCGAGCCTATCAGGCGGCCAGCGTCATCTCCTGGCCCGGTGTGCAGTTCCGCACGGATATCGGCAGGAAGGCCATAGGACGCTGATTCGGGAAAGGTATTGCCTGTTCATTAAAAAATGATCCCTACTTGAAAAAAAGCTGCGCACGGTGGAAAAGTACGATACTCTGATTGGGACATAACCGGGCAATGTCCGGTACAACAGGGACATGCTGCCATGAAAATGTCTGCTGCGCATGCTAGAAGGGTGTGCACGGCGTTGTCGGACGGTAGCTGTCGCTCGAAATAAGGAGATTGCCATGGGTTTTCTGGGTTTTGGAAAGAAGCAGCTCGCCGGTTCGGGTGTTATCGCTCTCCAGAGCAGCGGCTCTGCTCTGGCGGGCGATGTGGCCAAGATTCGTATCTCTCCCACGTTCGTCAGCGCCTACGTCTCACCCCACATCGACATCGACCGGGTTGCCAGGGATTTGACCTCCCGCTTTCCCGGCGTGCCCATGATGATCTGCAGTACCGCCGGCGAGCTGCACGCCGACGCCGGGCGGCTGTACTGCTCCACCGGCAATCGCTGGGATCGGGTGGTGGTGCACTGCTTCGACGCGTCCCTCATAGCGTCCGCCCAGGTGGTCAGCGTTCCCCTGGCGTGCGAAGACCTGCGCCGCGGCAACGTTGAAATGTCCCTCAAGGACCGCGTGGAACGCATTTCCGCCTCCATCGCCGGGCTCAAGGTGGACATGGAGATCGACTACCGCAATACACTGGCCTACGTGCTCTTCGACGGACTCTCCGCCTCAGAATCCTTCTTCATGGAAGCACTGTACGAATCGGGCCGTTTTCCCTGCCTGTTCGTGGGGGGATCGGCCGGTGGCACCTTTGATTTCCGCACTACCTGGCTGCATGACGGCAAGCGCAAGCTGGAGAACCATGCCCTGGTCGCCTTTGTCAAGATGGCGCCAGGCGTGCGTTTCGGGGTCCTGAAGAGCCAGAATTTCGAGCCTGCCGGCAGCAGCTTCAACGTTCTCTCCGCGTCGGTGGAGCAGCGTTACGTGACTCAGGTGGTTGACCGCCAGGGGCACATCAGCTCCCTTGTGGAGGCGCTCTGCACTGCCCTGAAGTGTTCTCCCGCCAACCTTGAGGCCCAGTTGGCCGGGTACTCCTTTGCCATCATGGTTGGCAAGGAGCTGTTCGTGCGCTCCATCTCCAAGCTGGACATTGCCAATAACAGGGTGCATTTCTTCTGTGATATCGCCTCGGGCGAGGAACTGCTGCTGGTACGCAGGACAGGGCTGGTCAGTAACACGCAGAAGGACTTCAGCCGCTTCATGCAGGGAAAGCCGGGGAACCCGGTGGCCGGCATTCTCAACGACTGCATCCTGCGCCGGCTGAACAACGAGCGCGAACTCTCCGAAATGGGGCGGGTCATGCCGGAAGGAGCGGTGGCCGGCTTTTCCACCTTCGGCGAAATCCTTGGGCTGAACCTGAATCAGACCCTGACCGCCATCTTCTTCTTCCGGGTGCCGGCCGGTACAGCGTTCCGGGACGAGTACGTGGACAACTTCGTCGCCCATTACGGTGAATTCAAGGCCTTCTTCCTGCGGCGACAGGTTTCCAAGCTGAGCGGCCTGTCCCAGGTCATGATGAAACAGATCAACGACTTCCGGGGACAGCACTTCGAGAGCCGTTTGGACGCATCCGGCTTGGAGCCGGCCATGGCCCAGCTGTTCACCGGCCTGAACGACCTGGGCCAGGCCCTGAACGAGGCCAACGCCCAGCAGGACGCCATGGCCTGCCAGCTGGAGGCGTGCGCCAATGACCTGTACGGCTCCGTGGATGACCTGGCCTCCCACATCGAGCAGCAGGTTCAGGCGATCCACCAGGTGGGTGAAAATGTCACCGGCCTGACCGGCAAAGCCACTGCCTCAGCCACCAGTGCGCGGGGTCTGGCCGATGCCAGCAGCCGCATCCAGAGCGTGGTGGAAATCATCCAGCAGATTGCCGACCAGACCAACCTCCTGGCTTTGAACGCGGCCATCGAGGCGGCCCGTGCCGGGGACAGCGGCCGTGGTTTCGCGGTGGTTGCCGACGAGGTGCGCAAGCTGGCTGAAAAGTCCCGCACCAGTGCCATGGAGATCGGCAGCAATATCTCCCACCTGGCTTCCGAGATCAGCGCGGTTGCCAACGAGATCGAATCCCAGTCCAGCGATGTGGGCCGCCTCTCGTCGCTTTTGGCCGTCATCGAGGAGTCCAGCGCGCGCACGACCGAGACGGCCGGCCACACAAAAGGGGTGGCCGACACACTGAAGAATCTGACAACGGCCGCTCACGCCTGAATCTGACGGGAGGAGTGCGAAGCTCCTGCCGTTTTAAGTTCTGCCGGCTGCTTCCGAGAGACGGTGTCCGGCGGTCGGGGCTGACCATGGTTTTGATTGCCGAATCCTGAGAGAACGTTTTTCTATGCCGCATGGAAAGAGGGGAGGAGAGAGTATGCATGTCAATCCACAGGTTCTGATTATCATGGGGAGTAATTCGGATCTGCCGGTAATGCAGGAGGCGGCGGACCTTTTGGGGCAGTTCGATGTTCCCTGCGAGATGAGGGTCTCGTCGGCTCACCGTTCTCCCGTCAAGACGGCAAAGCTGGCCGCTGAGGCCGGCGAACGGGGAGTCAAGGTTATCATCGCCGGGGCCGGCATGGCCGCCCATCTGGCCGGTGTGATCGCGTCCGAGACGATCCTGCCGGTGATCGGGGTTCCGGTGGGGGGAGGCGCCCTGAGCGGCGTCGATGCATTGTACTCCACGGTACAGATGCCGGGTGGCATTCCGGTGGCAACCATGGCCATCGGCAAGGCCGGGGCGAAGAACGCCGGTGTCCTGGCCGTACAGATACTGGCCCTCTCTGACGAGCGTCTGGCTCAGGCTCTGCGGGATTACCGCCGGGAGATGGCCCTGGACGTTGAACGACGTGACGCCGATCTGCAGGCTCTCAGGGCGGTTGACGAAGCGCACTGAGAAGGGGCCGACCAGCTGCACTGCATATGACAAGCAGTGACCCCTACCGGGAACGGGCGATACAGCGAAAGGGATAACAATTCAGCTTGTTATCCCTTTTTAGTGGGGCGCTGCCTTGTAACCGCACGAGCAAAAAAATCTACACCTTTAGGATGAATTGGTCTATCATCCCGACTTCGTTCAGGCTGTGACCATGATCGTCATAACGGACAGCAGGAGATACTTTTGGCACCTTCCCGACGCAATCCGATCGAGTCCCTGTGGGACTTTTTCTGCTCGCTCAAACTGACGCTTTTTCTGCTCATCTCCCTTGCCCTGACCTCCATTATTGGGACCGTACTTCCCCAGGGGCTGGTTCCCCCGGAATACGTGGCGCGGATCAGCCCACTCAAGCTGCAGGTCTATTCCCGTCTCGGCTTCTTCGACATGTACCACTCCTGGTGGTTCATCGCTCTTCTGTACGTCTTCAGCCTGAACCTGATCTGCTGCTCCATCAGGCGCCTGCCCCACGTCTTCAGGTTTATCAGCCAGCCGGCCCTGGTTCTGGACGACTCACTGGCTGCCGGCCTTTCCCTGAAACTGCAGGTGGCGTTTTCCACGCCGCCGGATGTGGCCCGCAAACGGCTGGCCGATTTCCTGGGGGAGCAGTTTGCCACCTCGACACTGACCGAGCAGGGGGGAAGCTGCCACCTGTTTGCCCAGAAGAATGCCTGGAGCCGACTGGGGGTCTATGTCGTCCATGCCAGCATCCTGGTGATCTTCGCGGGCGCCATCATCGGGTCGCTGTTCGGTGACAAGGGCTTCGTGAACATCGTCGAGGGGGAGAGCGTCGGCACGTTCATGTCCCGCAACGGCAGGGAGACCCAGCTCGGCTTCACCCTGCGCTGCGATCAGTTTACCGTGTCAACCTACGACTCCGGTGCTCCGAAGGAGTTCAAGAGCATTCTGACGGTGCTGGAAAACGGTGTGGCGGTTCCCGCCTACACCCATGCACGGGTGATTGTCAACGATCCCCTGACCTACAAGGGATTTACCTTCTACCAGTCCAGCTACGGCCAGGCCGACGAGGGGGGCGAGCACTACCTTACGCTCACCCCGCGGAGCGGGACGGGAAGCAGGCGCCTGACCCTCCACGAGGGGGAGACGGTTTCCCTGGGTGATGGAACATCCCTGAAACTCCTGGAAACCACCCAGGAGGTGCGGCAATTTATTCCGGAGCTGAACGGACCCGCGGCAAGGATCGAGGTGACGAGCCGGGGCGGGACGCCGCGTGTGTTCGAGGTGTTCAGGAATCATCCCGAGATCAATGCCCAGCGTGGCGATGAGCTGATATTCGGTTACGAGGGGAGCAATGCCCGCATGTACACCGGGCTGCAGGTGACGAAGGACCCTGGCGTCTGGTTCGTCTGGCTGGGATGCGGGTTGATGGTTGTCGGTCTCTTTTTCGCTTTTTTCATGTCCCACAAGCGGGTCTGGATCGTCGTCTCCAAGGGAGGCGCCTGCATGTACGGCAACGCCAGCAAGAACCAGGCGGCATTTGCCCAGCAGTTCGATGATCTGGCTGGAAAGCTGAAGCACCTGAATATCTGAGGGAGGATCGACAGCCCATGACCAGTTCGCTCTGTTTCAACCTGACAACGCTTGCCTATATGGTATCCATGGTTGTGTTCTTCGTCTATCTGGCCACCAGGAACAGCGGCGTCGGCCTGGCCGGGAGCCTGCTGGCCTACGCCGGCCTGGGGGTCCAGACCGTTGCCATCGCCCTGCGCTGGAAAGAGTCCTACGACATCGGTTATGGACATGCCCCGCTTTCCAATCTCTACGAATCGGTGGTCTTCTTCTCCTGGACCATCATCCTGATCTACCTGTTCATCGATCTGAAGTACCGCCACCGCGTCATCGGCGCTTTCGTGGTTCCCTTTGCGCTGCTTGCCATGGCCTGGGCCCAGTTGGGGCTCAACAGCAGCATCGAGCCGCTGGTCCCCGCGTTGCAGAGCAACTGGCTCCTCTATCACGTGATCACCTGCTTCCTCGGCTATGCCGCCTTTGCCGTGGCGTGCGGTGTGTCCTGCATGTACCTGCTCAAGGCGCGCCATGAAATGAGCTCGTCTCTGGATGTGACGGCCGGCGGCCTGATGGGGCTCTTTCCTCCCACCCGTGTACTGGACGACTTGAACTACCGGGCCATCATGATCGGCTTCCCGCTGCTCACCATTGGCATCATAACCGGCGCCGCCTGGGCCAACTATGCCTGGGGCACCTACTGGAGCTGGGACCCCAAGGAGACCTGGTCGCTGATAGTCTGGTTTATTTATGCCGCCTTTCTGCATGCCCGTTTCACCAAGGGGTGGGTCGGCAAGCGGGCTGCCTGGCTTTCCATTGTCGGTTTCTGCGCCACCCTATTCTGCTACCTGGGGGTTAACCTGTTCCTCTCCGGCCTGCACAGCTATGGAGCGAACTGAATACACAACACCCTGTGAAGGCGCTACGACGCACCAGCAGACGACCAATTGACCATCCGCGGTAGGGGGATGGTCAATTGCTTTGGGAACGGATGACGACATTTTCAATTATCATACCGGTAAAGCCGGGCGGGACGGTCACGGCACTGAACGCGCTCAAGGTGCTTGAGTACCCCGTGGAGCTGTTCGAGATCCTGGTGGCCGAGGGGACTTGCCCCAGTCGGCAGCGCAACCTGGCAGCCCGCAAGGCACGGGGGGATCTGCTCTACTTCCTGGATGACGACTCCCGCCCTATCCCGGATGCCCTTTGGCGCTGCGCCGACGCGTTTAGCGCATCTGACGTGGCGGTCGTGGGCGGCCCTTCCCTGACGCCGGCCGGCGACAGCCGTCTGCAACGCCTCTTCGGGGCTGTCCTCTCATCGCTTTTTGGCGCCGGCGCCATGCGCAACCGTTACCGCGCCACGGGCTTGCTGCGCCGGACAACGGAGAAGGAGCTGATCCTGTGCAACCTGGCTTTCCGTCGCGATCTGTTTCTCGGGGCTGACGGTTTCGACGAGCGGCTTTATCCCAACGAGGAGAACGAGCTTCTGGACAGGATCGCAGCCTCCGGCCATGCCCTGCTGCACGATCCGGCCATGGCGGTGGAGCGCAGCCAGCGTCCCACGCTGGCTGCCTTCATGCGCCAGATGTTTGGCTACGGCAGGGGGAGGGCGCAGCAGACCCTGCTGGCCGGGCCCGGATCAGTGGTCAGTTTCGCGCCGCTTCTCTTTGTCTGTTACCTGCTGCTGCTGCCGCTTCTGCCCGCCTCTCCGCTCTGGAGCCTACCCCTCCTTGCCTATGCCATCCTAGTGGTCGGTTTCACCGTCGTGGCGGCCATGGCCTCCGGCGTGGCGGAGAGCCTTCTGCTGCTGGGGCTCTTTCCGGTCATGCACTGCTGTAACGGCGCCGGACTCTTGTGGGGATTCGCGGGAGGAAGGCCGGAGCAGCCCAAGGGCGGCCAGGTAACGGTCAGGCAGGTAAAAGGTTTCGAGCAGGAAGTCTGGTGATGGTGAACGCTTGCGCCGGGGCGATGGTTGCGCTGCACCAATCTCCGCGAAACGGCGCACAGGCCGGCAGGAAGGAATCCTGCCAGGGAGCATGATGTGGATTTCAGTATTGTAGTGCCTATCTATAACGAACAGGAAAACATCGACGAACTCTATGGCGCCATCGTGGGTGCGCTGGATCCCGTCGATGCCTGCTTTGAAATCATCATGGTGGACGACGGTTCCCGGGATGGATCCTTTGATGCGCTGAAGCGTCTGGCGTCCGGGGATGAACGCCTCAAGGTGATCAGGTTTCGCCGCAACTTCGGCCAGACCGCGGCCATGGCCGCCGGTTTCGACGCAGCCAGCGGCGACATCATCATCCCCATGGATGGCGATCTGCAGAACGATCCATCGGACATACCACGTCTGATCGCAAAACTCCACGAGGGGTACGATGTGGTCTCCGGCTGGCGCAACGAACGCAAGGATACCTTCATCACCCGCAAGATTCCGTCAGTCCTGGCAAATGCCCTGATCTCGTTCTTTACCGGCGTACATCTCCACGATTACGGCTGCACCCTGAAGGCCTACCGCCGCGAGGTGCTGGACGGCATCAGCCTGTACGGCGAGATGCACCGCTTCGTGCCTGCCCTGGCGTCCCAGGTGGGGGCCAGGGTCACCGAACTTCCGGTCAGGCACCATCCCCGCCGTCACGGAGTGAGCAAATACGGTATCTCGCGCACCGTGCGGGTGATCCTGGACCTGATGACGGTCAAGTTTCTGCTGGCCTACTCCACCAAGCCGATCCAGCTGTTCGGCAAGTGGGGGCTGTACACCCTCATGGCCGGGTTTCTGAGCGGCGCCATGACCATCTACATGAAGCTGTTCGAACATCTCAGCATGAACAGAAACCCGCTGCTGATCCTGACCGCCTTCCTTGTGTTCATGGGGGTGCAGTTCATCGTGCTGGGGCTGTTGGGAGAGGTCAACGCCCGCACCTACTACGAAGCCCAGGGCAAGCCGATTTATGTGGTCAGGGAGAAGATCAACCTGGGGGCTGAGTGAGGGGTGAGGAGTGATGGGTAAGACCTATTCCGGGGGGCGGGTTCCCCCGGGCGTTGTTGTCGAAGAAACGGCTTGCCGGACGGATACGGCTGACCAGGCTTCCGGCGAGGCTCAACCCATGCCTGACGCTCTCTCCTCTGGTCTTCGCTCCTCGAACCCTGAAAAGCGAGCCTTGAGCCTTGAATCTCGAACCCCGCTGCGCATCCTCATGCTGGCGCCCACCCCCTATTTCGCCGATCGCGGCTGCCATGTCAGGATTTTTGAGGAGGCGCGGACGCTGATCCGCCAGGGGTGCGATGTGCGCATCCTCACCTACCACATCGGCAGGGACATGGACGGCATCCCCACCGAGCGCATCCCCAACATCCCCTGGTACCGCCGTCTCAGCGCCGGCCCCTCCTGGCAGAAGCCGCTGCTGGATATTCTGCTGCTGTTCAAGGCGCTCTCCGTTGCCCGCTCCTTCAGGCCCCGAATCCTGCACGCCCATCTGCACGAGGGGGCCTGCATCGCCTTGGCTCTCAGGCCGCTATTGGGCATCCCGCTGGTCATGGACTTCCAGGGGAGTCTCACCACCGAATGTCGCGATCACGGTTTCTTCAGGGCAGGTTCCCTGCTGGAACGGCTCTTTGCTGTCGTGGAGCGGACCGTAAACCGCTGCGCCGATGCCATCATCACCAGCTCCACCCAGGGCGCTGATCAGTTGGTTAAGGAATGGGGCGTGCCTGCCCAACGGGTCTCGGCGGTGATCGATGGCGTGGATACGGAGCGTTTCTATCCCCATTCACGTCGGGAGGCCCGGCGCAGGCTGGGCATTGACGAGACGATACCATTGGTGGTGTACCTGGGGGTGCTTAACAGCTATCAGGGGGTGGACCTGCTGCTGGAGTCCGCAAGGATTCTCAAGGGACGCGGCGCCAATGTCCGCTTCCTGATCATGGGCTATCCCGAAGAGGTGTACCGCGAGCAGGCCCGGAGCATGGGGCTGGACGACATGCTGACCTTCACCGGCCGGATCGACTACGATCAGGCTGCGCTGTACTTGAGTGCGGGTGATCTGGCCGTCTCCCCCAAGTTGTCGCTCAGCGAGGCCAACGGCAAGTTGTTCAACTACATGGCCTGCGGTCTGCCGACCCTGGTGTTCGATACGCCGGTCAACCGCGAGATTCTGGCCGACAGCGGGGTCTATGCCGCGCATGGCGATGCCGCGGACCTGGCGTGGAAGATGGCGGAGCTTTTGGGCGACGGCCGGCGCCTCTCCCAACTCTCCCGTGCGGTGCGCGACCGGGCGCTGCGGGAGCACTCCTGGAACAGCAGGGGGGCTGCAATCCTGCGGTTGTATCAACGCCTGCTGGAGCCTTTTGCTGCCACCGGTGGACGGGCCGGTTGTCAGGTAAAAAGAAAAAGTAGGGGAATGAAAAAATAGCCTGAAAAAGTGTTGACAACAAGGCCGGGTTTTGATAGAAAACACAAGCTTTCGCGCGGGAATAACTCAGTGGTAGAGTGCAACCTTGCCAAGGTTGAAGTCGCGGGTTCGAATCCCGTTTCCCGCTCCAAGAAAATTAGGGGGTTAGGCCTTATGGCTTGACCCCTTTCTTTTTGTGTGCAACCTCTCGTGCAACCTCCAGCCTTGCTAACACCATGCAACCCTCCTGTCTGCGTCGTGTCTCCTGTACTCCCCAATGCTGTAACTCTCTTGCTGCTCCATGGCTATAATCGGAGTCTTTGCGGGTGCCCTTATTCCCCTTGGCCTTGTTTGTGTCGTGCTGGTGCTCTGTATGTGCCCTGTGTGGGGCTTTGGTGCGTGACACGGGTCTTTGTGTGCTTTGCTGGTCTGGGCCGCTCATACGGGCTGTGGGTGCGTTCACGGGCGCGTCAGTGCAGGCGCGGCTCTGTCTCCTTCGTGAGCCCGGTAGGCCGGTGAATAGGGACCACTTATAGATGAACAAATTTGTGCCGCCGTGAATGCTGATGAACGTCGATACGCATTCGGGTGAGTGAGGGAGACAGCATGATAATGAAACGGCAGGATGTGGTTCGGGCAACAGGGCTGTGTTACACGACGATCTACAACATGGAGAAGGCGGGGCAGTTTCCAGCTCGGAGGCAGTTGGCTGCTGGTCGGGTAGGGTGGCTGCGTACGGAGGTGCAAGCTTGGGCTGATGGGTTGTTAGCTGTAGTACGCTAATCTCGGATGAATGGGTCGGGCCTCTTCTTGGTAGGAGAGGCTTGATCCTGCTGAGCTGACGAATGTTGTGAGCTGCCTGATGCTGCACAAGGATGTTCATACTTCGTATGTCTCGCTTGTTCCCCTACGCATTACGTTACAGAGCTGAGCTTGTTGTTTGTGCGGACAGGTATAGCTGTCCTTGGTCTGTCCAACTTCTTTGTTGCACGGAATCAATACAGACCACTTATAGAATCAGATACCCGCGTATCTATTGCCAACAGGACAAGAGCACTACAACGTGCAAGACTTTGACTTACCCATGTGCACACCAGCATGTAACCGCATGATGCACGATGTAACCACACCATGCACAACATAAGCATAGATGCATACTTTATATAACACACAACACAGTAATCTTATAACATAACATACGGTATGAACCTAAACAGGTATGTGTACGCAATGCACATAATATAGCCGTTATATATTATAAGCACTCAAGATTTTAATGCAGCACATTCAACGTTATGCATTATGATTGTTACTCGTGCTCAGCATAAGATAACATGATTTAAAATATATCCAGTAACATAAACAGCTAACATTATGAGCAAACAAATGTAGCCAGATTACAAAAACAGTTGATAAGGAGCTTGGTGGCATCTGCTGTAATATGTAAGTTGAAGCTCATGGTGCAAAATAGCTCGACTGTATAACTGTATACCGTGATAGGCTTGTACGTCTGTTAAGTGTCTGCTGTCTTTTACGTGGTTATATGGCTTCATTGGTATTGAATTAGTGTGGCAGTCTGTTGTTATCTATTCTCCGATATATACAACTCCGTTGCTTAGAATGGTCTTGTGGCTAACGCTGATCTTCCGCCTACCTGTCTAGTGGTGGTTGTCGTATTTGTTCCGATCTTGCAGGCACGCTGAATCTTTTCTTTGTTACCAATAGGGCATGCCTCCGTGATAGGTGTGGTGTATGTCGTCAAGACCTATCATATAAATTGACATATGGATTTTGATAGTATATTATCACAACGTCTTAAGCGTTATTGATAGGAGAATGATATGGCTGTAATCGGGTATGCAAGGGTCAGTACTCAAGAACAGGACTTGGCCGTTCAGTTAGAGCAGCTCCGGGCCGCTGGTGTCGACAAGGTGTACCAAGAGAAGGCAAGCGGAGCGGATGCTGATAGACCGGAGCTTGCAGCGATGCTGGATTATGTCCGGGAAGGTGACACGGTGGTGGTTTGTAAGCTCGACAGAATCGCTAGGAGCACAAAACATCTACTGAGCATCACTGAGGATCTGGAAGAGAGGCACGTTGCCTTTAAGGTGCTCAACATTCAGCTTGATACCACCACATCCACTGGGAAACTTATGTTAACCATGCTTGGTGCAATAGCGACCTTCGAGCGTGAGATGATGCTAGAGCGACAAAGGGAAGGCATACGGGCTGCTAAGGAAGCAGGGAAGTACAAGGGTAGGAAGGCAACTGCAATGGCGCAGTCCGAGAAGGTCATGGAGTTGATCGGGCAAGGTATGACCAAACAAGCTATTGCTGATGAACTGAAGATCGGGGTTGCTAGCGTCTATAGGATCATGAAAGAGTGTAAAGAGAAATAGTATAATTAGATCAATGCGTGTTGATTATGTTTATCTTGATAGTCTCCCCAATTGATTTCTGCCATTAGTCTGACGCTCTCGTGCTCTTTGTTATCAAGAATTTAATTAAAGCTACCGACCGCAGCACTTTTTGAATTTTTTCCCGCTACCGCAGGAGCATGGTTTGTTCCGATCTCTGCCTCGCATCAATGGTGGCTGGATCACTGGTGAGTTAGTGAGCATCACCTTTGCTTGTTTCATAAATAGGCGTGGTGATTTTCCAGGGAACCACTTACTCAATAAGAAGGTATCAGCAGCCGAAGCGATAGCACCAGTGATGGGCTCTATTGCACCTAACCCTGCTGTGGTTGCAAATCGGAGGATCTTCGTAGGTACTGAATCGACTAAACCAGGTTTACCAATTGTCTCTATATACCTACGGACAGTCTCTTCCTCTGTTGCACTTGGTGCTCCAAGGGCGAACCAGTCTCTTAAAGCTTGTGCATGCTTGGAATTGCGAAGGTCGAGTAGTTGCGTTGGAGAAATTTGCTTTGCAGCAAATGCTGCACCGAGGTCAGGCACACCGCTAATTTTCTGGATCTGAGCGAATGCTTGATTGCCCTCTGGTGAATAACCTAGTCGTTGTCCCTTTGCGAGAAGGACATTTAGTGTGTCGGCATCGCCAGTTATTTCAGTCGATTCGACATGACCTCCGATACTAAGCAAGAAGTTCTCAAAAACAACTCGTAGCACAGCCCGTATTTCGCGTGAAGAGTTCGGTTCAGGTGGTACGTGGGGGTTGAACACCACCATTTGATCAGGCCTGATATCACGCAAGGCATCCAATGATCGACCAGAGTTTCGGAGCGAAAGGAAGTCCCTAAGGTGTGGGCTACCCAATACGTCCTTGTATGATTCGTCCCTGAGTCCTTCAGTAATAACCGGTGTAGGAAGCTGTACAACATTGTCCAGTAATAGGTTTTTGATCTCTGCTTTACGTTCAGCTGTGGATGGAAGGTTTGAAGCTGACAACATGTCAGTGATTGCTAAGTCAAGTGGCTTAAAGAAGGCTGTTGCGATATTTGGAGTGCTTGTGGGGTGATTGGGGCCATCTGATATCTGGAAATAAACTAAGCCTTCACCGTTTCCTGCATAGCCGAACCATTGGTCAAACCTGGCGAAGACTATGCTCCTCGTTCGGACAAGCTCATCGAATGCTGCTTCGCCCACCATGAGGCGAAGGACCGGAAGTATTTGAAGATTTCCTGTGGGAATGACGATCTGGTCGTAAAGGAGAAGGTAGTTAGCCAGTCTGGCCCAGTACTCACTGGTTGCAATCATGTGATCTGATGCTCGTTCCAAGTGCTGTAACATAGGCCAGATGCCAAAATCAGTGGCTAGAACTCGACGCATAGATAGTGTTTGCCTCTAAAGATGTAACTTGTTATTAACTAAATTTGGTCATCTTCCTGTTTTGGATGCTTAGGTTGTGAGCATTAAAAGCCAGAACATACTTCCTTCTTTTAGTGGTACGGGTCTTGTGGATGCAAGGAGTTGCCACTCTAGATCAAGCTGTTGCGTTAGGCAAGACTTATATTGTGTGGATCTAATTCTGCTGTAAGGGCTGGGTGGTTGTGTTATGGGTGTGAATCTCGTGATTTATTAAAAAGACTCCAATTTGTTCCGTATTTGGCTCCTGTGGTTATGGAGCGCAAAAGCCATGGCTATCCCTGCCCCTGTGCTCGATATGGTCTCATGGGGCACGTGGTGGCCTCGGCCCTCAGGGGTATGCTCTGAAATCCCCCTGAAATGCACTCGGTAAGCAGAGTCTATGATGCAAGCGGGTCTCTAGGAGTCTGTCGGGCTTGACCTCAGGGGCGCCCTCTTTTGTGGCCAAGCCGATTAAAAAAGTTCCGTATGTGTTCGTCTTCCCACCGGCAACCTGGTTAATTCAGCCCTTTCAGCGATGACTGCGGTTATTACAGGCTGATTTTCGCTATTTCTCATTCTATCCGGCCAAGACATGCAGCCGTTTGATGTTGTAGGCCATGCAGACGAGGTTCCATTCGCCTTTTACTGCTTCAAAGCCACGAAGAAGAAAGCTTCTGAATCCCATGACCGCCTTGATGATGCCGAAGACCGGTTCCGAGGTGACTTTTCGCTGGGCGTAGATCGCCTTGCCGGAAGGTGTCTTCAGGCGATGCTTCATTCTGGCCACGGAATCGGCATCTTCGGGTAACGGCGGCGGTTCGGCAAAGCGCTCCATCAGTGGCACGTTGTGACTCTGCCGGTCTACGGCAATGTAGGGAGTTATCCCGTTCTCCTCACAGGCAGTTACATTGGTTTCGCTGAAGTAGCCACTGTCAGCTACCAGATCGGTTGCCTTGCCAAGCTTCTCAGGCAGCGCCGCCAGGTTCTCCAGGGTCGGTGTCAGCTCCTGTTTGTCATTGGGATTCTGGGTAACATGGGCCGAAACGATGAGCTTTGATGCTGTATCCACACCGGCCTGGGCGTTGTAAGTCTGCTCGAATCCGCCACCGGAGGTCGGCATGATCCGCGACTCTTCATCGGTCAGATTGACCTGATCTTTGGCAGTGGGGCCGGATTTGGGCGGTTTCGGCTCTTTCCCCTTGGCCTTCTTGCCCGTTGCCTGCTCCTTCTTGGCCCGTTCGGCGACTTTCTTCTCATAAGCGGCCTGTTCACGAGCATGGCGCTCAGCGGCTCGTTTTTCGATCTCGACCTTGGCTGCGGCAATGGCGGAAAGACGCTTTTCCCGACGTTCCAGTTCTTCGGGGATGTTCATGCCGTCCGGAATATCGGCACGGTCCGCTGCCTCGGCCTTTTTGAGCAGTTCGCCAACCTCAGCCTTGATCTGCTCTTCAAGCTTGCAGGCATGCTCATAGCTCAGCGCCTTGTGCTTGGAGGCGTTCGCCTTGATTTTGCTGCCATCCAAACTAACGTTGCCCAGTTTCAGCACCTCCATCTGATGAGCGATCAGCAGAATCTGGGCAAACAGCTTGTTCAGTTGCGGCAGAAAACGCCGGCGGAAGGTGGCAATGGTATCGTGGTCAGGATGACTGTTTGCCGCTATGAACCGGAATGCCACGGAGTCGTAGGTGCTGCGCTCAAGCTTCCGGCTGGAGAATACGCCTGTCGCATAACCGTAAAACAACAATGCTACCAGCATCTCAGGGTTATAGGGCTGCGAGCCTCGGCCGGCATAGGTAGCTTTCAAAGAGCGCAGGTCGAGCTGTTCGACAATTTCGACCACAAACCGGGCCAAGTGCTTTTCTGGTAGCCAATCCTGCAGCGATGGCGGGAGCAGATAGGGTGTTTCCCGGTCAACTTCAATAAACTTTGATTTCATAGTCAACCCCGATACCTAACCAGTTGATATTACCGGACAAATATACGGGATACACCAAGAAAACGCAAGCTAAAGCTGACGACTTATTCAATAAATACAGCAGGTTAACCAATTGAAAACGCCCTGGAGATGACGGCTGAATGCGTTAAGCCCGACAGACTCCTAGCTGGAACTGTTCGGATCATCGCTTCCCGTTCATCGTCGATCTCCCACACTCAGATAGTTTGAATAATGCAGAAAAGATTGCTGTTTTGTCGGTATTTTTTACAGTCTGAATTGACTCCGTTGAAGTAGGTTGGTAATAAGTTGTTTCCAGCGAGTTATATGAGATTGATGCAGGTGGAGAAGTGAAAGCAGTAAAAATGTTGTCGATTTATTTTACAATGACTAGCCAGTTTGTTGCTTCTTTGTGTGTTTTCTAGCGGAATATTAGGTTGTTGGTTTTTGGCACTGGTTATGCATGGTATTTGTAAAGTCCGGCAATGCATTATAAAGGAGATTGGTTCATGAAAAAGATATTGATTACATTGCTAACGAGTGTGTTCATGGCTGGAATGGTGAGTATGGCACATTCATCTTCATGCTTGAACTCTGATATGCAACTGAATGGATTTGCTGCTGATGCGTGCAGTGGACCGAATTCCGGAAACGATTCCGCAGGTGGGCTGAATGACTTAGGGTACTCCGACTCGCTTTTTCGGGGCAACGAATTTACTTTTGTCGCAAAAGACGAAACGCTTAATGGTCAAGCTTCCTCTATAGGTGAGTTGGATGGCATTTACTTTTCTTTGCGTTCAACAGGTGGGACTTCGGGAACGTGGTACCTGACATGGAGTGGTGCATCACTTCCTGCAACCGTAGATTTGGTGGCCGTTCTCAAAGGATCAAGTAGTTGGAGCGCCTATTTGTTTGACAATGAACTGCTCAATGCAACTGGGTCAAACGGCACCGGCGATAGTTGGGCAATTACCTTCACAAACAATGGTGGGCAGATACCAGATCTGTCCCATTTAACACTCTACGCGCGCGATGTTGAACAGACCCCTGTCCCCGAACCGGGCACCATGGTCCTCCTGGGGGCCGGCATGCTGGGCCTGGCCATCTTCGGCAAACGACGCATGAACAGGGAATAAACGGTTATAGTCCGGTTGAATGGAATCCAATATGGCGATGCGGAGAGCATCGCCATATTTTTTTGTCGATAAAATTTACATTCTCAGCCCTTCCCTCCGCTTTTTCCTCCCTCTCCCAAAAAATGTCTCGGAAACGGGGCTTACCTGTCGGGAAACCTGCATCATTGCTGCGAACTCATTTGTCGAACCAGTTCCCCGTGAGAATGCCCCTCATGACGGTGGCCAATCCCTTCCTTGCAAAGCCGCCGTTGCATGGTAGTCTGGGAACATCGTTACCATCCTGCAATTAATTGCCGCGTCAGGGATATGGTGCCATGAAGATCACACTCGTCTTCCCGCCATTCTACCTCCAGTCGCTCTACAACCTCCCGCCACTGGGGCTGCTCAACCTTGCCACCCTGCTCAGGGAGGGGGGGCATCAGGTCGATGTCCTGGATCTTGTCCTCGCCCTCCGCCTGAAGACGCTTAACCCCAGCTCCGCCATCTACGAAGACGCCGCCCGCATGATCCTGCGCCATGATCCCGACCTGGTGGGCTTTTCCGTGCAGTGCGCCACCTTTCCGGCTGTCGTCCAGATCGCCCAACGGCTGAAGAAGGCCAGGCCGGAGATACGGATCGTTGCTGGCGGCCATGACGTGACGTTCGTCGCCGAACGGACCTTGGAACGCTTTCCCTGGATCGACGCGGTGGTCAGGGGGGAGGGGGAGTTGAGCCTGTCGGAACTGGTCTCTGCCTGGGCCGTGAGAGAGGAGGGGGAGGGGATCGAGGGAATCAGCTGGCGCCGGGGAACCGAGGTGATCCGCAACCCGGACCGGCAGTTGATCAGCGACCTGGACGTGCTCCCGCTCCCGGACTACGGCTTCGTGCCCGACCTTGAAACCTACCGTGACGCCTGCGGGATTCCCCGCGCCATAGCCATCCTGGAGGTGGGGAGGGGATGCCCCCATGCCTGCGTCTACTGCTCCGAATCAATCATGTGGCGGCGGCGCACGCGCACCTTCTCCATCCCCCGCATCACCCATGAGATGCGCCGCCTGCGGGAGCGCTACGGCGCCCAGTGCTTCCTGCTGGCCTACGACCAGTTCACCGCAGACCGGCGCTTCGTGGAGGAGTTCTGCCGACGGGTCCTGGAGGAGGGGCTGAACGACACCCCCTGGTACTGCATCTCCCGGCTCGACTCCATGGATGTGGAACTGCTGCGGCTGATGCGGGAGGCGGGGTGCGAGTCCATGTGCTACGGCATCGACTCGGGGTCGCGGCGCACCCTGGCATTCATCGGCAAGCAGATCGATGAAACCATCCTCTACCAGCGGGTCAGGGAGACCACGGATGAGGGAATGGTGCCGACGCTCAGCTTCGTGATAGGTTTCCCCGAGGAACAGCGGGAGGATGTGGACCAGACCCTCTTTCTGGCGCTCAGGGCCGGAATCCAGGGGAACTGCAACCCGCTGATCCAGCTCCCCACGGTGCTCCCCGGCACCGAGTTGCACCGGCGCTACGTGGATTGTCTGGTGCGCGAGGCTGACAGCTACTTCTCCCTCGGCCTGGAATTCCATGACGCCCGGCGCCTGGAAGAGGATTCCCGGCTGATCGAGTCAGACCCGTTCCTGTTCAGCGGATTTTACAATCTCCCCTG
This sequence comes from Pelobacter propionicus DSM 2379, assembly GCF_000015045.1. Lineage (GTDB taxonomy): Bacteria > Desulfobacterota > Desulfuromonadia > Geobacterales > Pseudopelobacteraceae > Pseudopelobacter > Pseudopelobacter propionicus. The sequence goes on along the minus strand of NC_008609.1, from coordinate 2,793,384 downwards.
CGCCGGTCTCGGGCTGGACGAACTGGACCGCCTGTCCCGCTTTTTCCCGCTGCTCGTCAACCTGTACCCCAAGACGTTTCTGCTCCTGGCCATGGCGCTGGGGGAGCCGCCCAGCCGGCTTTTTTCCCGCCTGCTGGGTTATGTCGCCGTCGCGGAGGCGCGGACGGTCCTCTCCCTCACCCCCGAGGAGTGCCGTTGCCATGTTCCCTCTTTCTGCGGCAAAGCGCTTGCCGAGGCCCGTGTCGACGGCTCCTGGTGCCATCTGCCCGAAATCGTCCTCTACGAAACCCAGTCCCTGGAGACGGCCATCGTCCCGCTGAACCGGGCGACCGCCACCGCCGACCTCTGCCGCCTGGCGGAGCTGCTTCCCCGGCGGGACAGGGGCGTTGTGGTCAGGGAATTTTCCCACAACCTGCCCGGCATCGTCGACGACCTGAAGGAGGGGATCTTCCGGGAGAGCTATCCCCAGGAGCCGACGCTGCTGGTCTTCTCCGCCGGGGAGAACGGGGTGGAGGTGACCCAGATCAACGAGTTCGGCCGGGATCTGCTGGAACTGTGCGACGGTTCGGCCCGGCTGGAGGAGATCGCCCGCGACCTGTACCAACGCTACGGCTCCGGCATGGGGAGCGAAGGCTTCATGGACGAGTGTCGGGAAGCGATGGAGACGCTCAGGGAGATGGATCTGGTGCGGCTGCCGTCATAGCGGGGTTCGCATCGCAAAAGATGTCGTTGCATTTCCCCGAATCCTTCAGGGAGTCGGGTTTCGTCATGGGAAGGAGGTGATTCTATGCTGAAGGTCAGGAAGGTTGAGAAGAGAACAATGTCCGCCGCCGGTTGCCATGGCCCATCCTGCCATGCCCCGGCCTGTCATGCGCCAGCCTGTCACGCACCGGCATGCCATGCCCCTGCCTGATGAGCGCCAGAGCGGGCGGGCGGATCGATATTCCGGTCCGCCCGCCCTTTTTTTGCCCGACCTCTTCCCGCAGGAGGAAACGAAGGCGATGAACAAATGAAACGTTGCGACCCAAAGCGGCCTTGGCCGGTTATCGATGCCCATGTTGACCTGCTCCACCACCTCATGGCCAGGCATCCGAACACCCGTCTTGTTGATCTGCCCCATGCCTGGGTCAGCATTCCCCGGCTCCGGGAGGGGGAGGTGCGGGTGATGGTTTCCGCCTTCTACTGTCCCGACAGCCACAACGGCCCTGTCACGGCATCCGCCCACCTTCGCTCTCTGCTGGAGTATGCCGACACCTACCTTGATGGGCTGGCTCCGATCAGGACTCCACGGGAACTTGCGGCATGCTGGCGGGGAGAAGATGCGTCGGGTTGCCTCAGGCTCCTGGAAAACGGGGATGCGCTGCTGGAGTTCCCCGTGGAGGAACTGAAACGGCGCGGCTTCAGTGTGGTCGGTCTGACCCACGGGGGGCGCAACAGACTGGCCGATGGCAACGGTGTGGAGCATCCGGAAGGCTTGACCCCGGCAGGACGGGAGCTGCTGCGGGAGCTGGAGCGCCTGGGGTTTGCCATTGACACGGCCCATCTGTCGGAGCCCGCCTTTCGGGATGTGGTCGAACAGTTCGGTGGCCCGCTGATCTGCAGTCATGGCGGGCTGCGCTCATTCTTCCGCATTCCGCGCAACCTGTCGGCTGAACAGGTGAGAACCATCCTCTCCCGTGGCGGCGTTGTCGGTATCGCCGCTGCCCCGGAGATCCTCTCCCCTGACGGACGGGCCGACATCAGGACCGTCTTTGCCCAGATCGATCGGCTGGTCCAGCGCAACGGGGCCGAGGCTGTTGGCATCGGCTCGGATTTCGGCGGTTTTGATTCGGTATGCGACGGGTTGGAGGACCACTCCCGCCTGCCGCGGCTGGGGGAGATGCTGGAGCGGGCCGGTTACGGCGAGGAGGCGGTGGCGGGGATCATGGGGGGCAACTGGTTCCGTTTTTTTCGACGTCTGCTCACCGATTCTTCGGTGGACGGAAGGCATTTCCCCGTAGGCTCCTGCCTGGATGGGGTGCCGTCAGGGAGAGCTTTTGTCTGATGCGGTCATCTTTTGGGGAGAGCGCCGTCAGGGGAGTCGGAAGACGGGACAGGAGGGAACGCCACAGTGAATGACCTTGTTGAACGTGCCAGAGCCCATGCGGTGCAGAATCATGCCCGCATCAATCAGCGCCTCAAGTACATCTTGCAGCCCTATGATGTCCATCTCAAGGCGGTTGCCGATCTGGTGGCGTCGGTCACCGATGACCCTGAAACCATAGCTTCTGCCTGGCTTCATGACACGCTGGAGGATACACCGGCCACCTTCGAGGATATCAGCCGTGATTTCGGGCCCGGCGTTGCCTGTCTGGTCACGGAGCTGACCGACGTCAGTAAGCCCAGTGACGGCAACCGCGCGGCGCGAAAGGAGATCGACCGCCGGCATCTGGCACTGGCCTCCCCACGGGCCAAGACCGTCAAGCTTGCCGACCTGATAGTCAACAGCCAGGATATCTGCAAGCATGACGAGCGCTTCGGCCGGGTCTACATCGTGGAGATGATGGCCCTGCTGGCCGTACTGCACGAGGGGGATGCCATCCTGTACGAGCGGGCCGGGCGGGTCGTGGAAAAATGCGCCCGCACACTGGGGGTGGTCGAAAGCTCATCCCTGTCTGAACAATCCGACGGGATCGAGTCTTCGCCCCAGGAGGTCGAGCTGTTCAGCCGCTATCGGGGGATTCGCCTGTTAATCGAGGCCTTCACGGCCCGGGATATCTTTGAACCGCTGCTCTCCTTTGATGGGGGGGGCGATCCGGAGGGCATGCGACAGGCCTGTGGTCGGCACAACTGCTCGGTGGTCGGTATTCGAGAAGAAGGTTCAATCGTCGGCTACCTCCTGTCGGACGACCTGCACCCCGGCTCCCCTGTTCCGGTGGCGCACCCCATATTGCCGCAGCAGACCGTGCAGCTTGAGGATTCCCTCTCCGACGTGATCCATGTCCTGAGCAGTTTCTCCTACTGCTTCGTCCTGCTGGATGGCAGCATTATCGGCGTGGTCGGCCGGCCTAACGTCGAAAAGCCGGTGGTGCGCATGTGGCTGTTCGGGATGATCATTCTCGTGGAGATGGCCGTTGTGGAGAGCATCCGCAGGCACCTTCCCGACGGAGCGTGGCAGGAGTTTGTCAGCGAGGGGCGCCTGAATAAGGCGCGGCAGTTGCTTGAAGAGCGGACGAGACGCAAGCTGGGAGGTGATCTGCTGGACTGCCTCCAGTTTTCGGACAAGATGGCGGTGGCCATGCTGCGCGTTGCTACATTCAAAGAATCCGGCTTTGCGTCCGCAGCGGCGACGAAGAAAGTCATCAAGGAGCTGGAATCGCTCCGCAACAACCTTGCCCACGGGCAGGATATTACCCGTAACGACTGGCCGCAGATCGTTCGCATGACCAGACGGCTGCATATGCTCTTGAAACGCTGATGCGTGCAGTCGGCGCCGTAGCCTCTCGGAAACGCGCAGTCGATGGCATGTAGCTGAAATTGGTCCACGCCGGTGCGTTCCTCGCCAGCGTGCCGCTCAATCAAGAAGCTCTCTCCCGCCTGTCCTCCCTCTCACGGTACGATGTTCACCACCGTCCCCACCCTGATCCTGCGGGCCAGTTCCAGTCCGTCCCTGTTGTGCATGACGAAGCAGCCGCCCGTCACCCGCCGGCCCACCCGCCTGGGGTTGTTGTTGCCATGGATGCGGTAGATGGCCCCTTTCCATGTGCGGTGGGACAGGGATATCTTGAACGGCCCCATGTAGTTCAGGGGGTGGCCGGGCGGGACCGCGCGAGGGAGGCTGATGCCCCGTTCCCGAAATACCTGGCGGGAGTAGGCGGTGGGGTGCCACCAGGGGTCAAACTGGATGGCGGTCACCCTGCCTGGGCCGAGGGGATAGGTTGTGAGTCCTCTCATGGCGCTGCCCACCCGGTATTGTGCGACGGGGAACATTTTCCCGGTACCATGCCGCTCGTAGAGGGTCAGCAGGGTGCGGCTGATGCTTATCTCAATGATATAGGGTGCGGCGGGGCGGGAAGCGGCGGGATCCTGGCTTGTTTGTTGATCCGTGGGGGCAGCTTCCGCGGCCAGGCCGGAAGCTGCCAGAAGAATCGAAACGATCAGGGCGGCAAGGTGGGGGGCTGCGTTCATAGCGTATGCATGGGGCTGGAAAACGGCCGGTCTCGGGTCATGGGATCATTCGCTCCCCTTTGAAAGCATGAGCCGCGCACCTTCAGAGCCTGTCCCGCCCGAGCAACACCATCAGCTCGTTGCCGTCGGCCATGATGACCAGCAAGCTGTCGCTGCCGCGCACCCTGACCTCCTTCACCCCCGGCAGTGTCTTCAGGTACGCGGCGGTGCGTTCCGTTGCCGCCTTGCGATCTCCCCCATGGGTGTCCAGGAATTCCCCGAAGCTGCTCTCGGCCTTGCGCGCCACCGTTTCCGGTGACAGGTTGCCGGCGGATTCCTCCCCTGTTCCGGATCCGGCCGAGCATGCCGAGGCGATCAACAGAACGATTGCCAACGATACGGAGCTCACTCTCTTCATGGCGCATCTCCCGGAAAACGAGGGCAGGGGGCTTGACGCGCCCCCTGCCCGCTGCTGGTCGGAATCTACTTCTTCAGAGTAACGCTGCCGCTGTCGGGCAGCCGGTCCCTGCCGGTCATGTCATAGAGCCATACCTTGACCTGGCTCGCGGTCCCGTAGGAGGTGTTCCAGGGAACGCTGATGCTGTAGCTGTTGCCGCTGATGCTGGGAGTGCCGCTGTGCACCTTGTTCGTGAACAGTCCGGGTGATGTCTGCTTGTAGACGTCGAAGCTGCCCGGACGGCACTTTACCAGCACCTCGGCCGCCGCGGTTCCGCCGGTGTCGGCATAGAAGAAGAACTCGTCAAAGGAGGGAGCACCGTAGAAGGTGATGGTGGAGTAGAGTCGGGAGCCGTCGGATACCAGCCTGATCAGCTTGAAATCCCGGGCGTCGATCACGCTAGTCTCGTTGGGATCGGATTTCCAGACAGCCAGCTGGCACCTGCCCCTACTGTTGGGGAAGGCCACCAGTTCGGGGGGGCGGCATCCTGTGGCATAGACGGCGGCTACCGCGTCGCCCACCGATGCCTGTTCCTTCATCTTCTGGAAGAAGAGGTCGGTGCCGTTGTCGCCACAGTTGAAGGAGACCGACTCGTTCCAGCCGAGCCAGACCGATGCGCCGTGATTGGTCGTCCAGGTCGGCATGCCCGGCAGCGCGCCGGGGTCGGCGCCATGGCAGCTCTCCAGGAAGAATATGGTGGAGGGGAATGCCTTGTTGTTCCAGTAGCTGGAGCTGAAGCTGCCGGTGATGATGTAGCCGAACTGGGTCGCGCCGGCGGCGTGGTTGTATGCGCTGGCGCGAACGGTTCCGGTATAGCCACTGTTGGCCGGGGGATAGCTGGTGTACCAGGGGCGGACCAGGAAGCCGAAGTCGCCGCCCATGTCGCCGCCGTGTCCGCGCATGAGGACGACGCCGTACTCGCCGTCATCGATCAGTGCTGCATTGGCCAGGTTGGCGTTGTTGTTCAGCTTGGTGGTCACCGTGTAGCCCAGGGATTCCAGGTCCGATTTGACCTGGGTCCAGATCTTCGGCGATACCACGTTTGCGTCGTCTTCCAGGCAGTCGAAGATCAGCGCCTTGTTGCTCTTGGGAGCGCAGGGGAGCAGACGCTGCAGTACGTCACGATTGACCTCGCGCTCGGGGATGATCACCTGGGGCACCGGTTTCAGGACATCCTGCTGCGCTTGCGCGATTGTTATGGTGTCAGCCGAGCCGAGCCGATCCTCTCCCAGCAGCATGAGCAGTTCGTTGCCGTCCTTGAAGTGGACCATGAGGTTGTTGCCCCGTAACTGCTTAACCTCTTTGACCTCGGCCTGGCGCAGCAGAAAGGCCTTCTGTTGCGTTACCGCGTCGGCTATCTTCATCTTCCGTTCCTTGACCAGGCGATGCAGGTCCGTGTGAACCGTGCCTGCGAGCTGGGTGATCCTGGCCGTATCCGCGCCCCATACCGTGCCTGCCCAGACAAACAGCAGGCCACACACCATTCCATACATTCTGGCAGCCATCATTCCTTCCTCCTTGTGATTGTCGACAGGACCGCTCCTGCCGTGCGAGAAACCTCCGTCCTGTGGGTGACACCGCCCGAAGGTACGGATACAACCTGAAGCGGGTTCGGCGGATGGAGCGATACCCCCTCCAAAAAACAAGCCGGGGCCGACTCCCTGCAACAGGTATTTCGGCGACCCGGCTGTCTTCTGGAGACCCTGTGGGCTTTCCGTCCCATCCTCGCGGATGGTTTAGTAGTATCGATTACCGGAATTGTATATGTCTGTTGCTTTGTGGACTGCTTCAGCGGCTTGTGATGGCCCCTGATTCGCTGCTGGTGAAGTATTGGCTATTAAATGTTTTTATATGGAGTAGTGTAACGTTTGTTTCTTGCAAAGCAAGAGGTGCGGCAGTAGTTCCGCGGGGAAGGGCGTGTGGGGCACGGTGCGTGCCCCACAGGGCAGTGGGGATGGATCTGGTAGAACGCAGTGAGTTCAGCGCCGGGGGGAGTAGTGGCGCTTGAGCCAGCGGCTGAGGCCGTCCAGGCCGGGGAAGAGCACCCGCTCGTTGATGTTGGCCTGGTCCAGCTTGTCGCGCACCTCCCACTTCAGAGCCGCCGGAATGACGATCTTGCGGGCGATGCCGGGGTGGGTGCAGAGCCAGTCGTCCAGCACCAGGCGCGGGTCGGACATGACCGAACAGAAGGCGTACTGGTTGACGATGCGGTCGTCAATGGAGGGGGGCTCGAAGAAGATCAGCACCTTCTCGCTGTCTAGGGTATCCAGTTCGTGCAGGGAGTTGACCACGTCCGACAACAATTCAACGGTCAGCACGTTGGCTCCCTCCTGCTCCACCCATTCCCGCAGGCGCCGGGGGAGGCGTTCGTGGGCCTTTACGTAGTTCACCGACCAGATGGCGCCGTCGCGGTCGAATTTCTCCAGGTCGCCCGTGGCGAAGTGCATGGCCACGAAGGGGGAGTAGGTCCAGTCCATCACCCGCGTTGGCAGGCCGTAATGCTGGGCAACGGAGAGCCAGTGCCAGAGGGAGTCCGCTTCCACCACGTTGCGGTGGGCGTACTTCTTGAAATTGCGCAGCATGTGCCGCTCCAGCTCGGCAAAGGGACCTCCCATGCGCATCAGGGTCGTCTCCAGGCGGTAACTGCTGTCGGAAAGGCCGCGGAAGGCCACCCGTGACCGGAAGCGCCGCAGATCCTCGTTCCATGAATCGGCAAACAGTTCGTGCTGGAGGTGATCCCATGATTCGGCGACAACGGTTTCCACATGCATGTCTATGATCTCCCATGGTTTTTTTGTGATTGAAGCCGGGCGCTGCCCGGTCCGGCGCACAACGATAGCAGCATCAGCGCCCCGTGGCAAGACGGGAGGGCGGGCAGATCCTCTGAATCGTCGGCGCCTCAGGAAACGCGTCGGCAGCCCGGCCCGCTTAAGGTGCTGCGCCCGCCGTTGCCGGCCTCAACCTGGATGCGGGCGCCGATGCGCTCCTTCAGCGCCGGCACGTGGGAGATGATGCCGATCAGCTTCCCCTCCTGCTGCAGACCGGCCAGGGTTTCCAGGGCCGTCTCCAGGGCGTCCTCGTCCAGGGTGCCGAACCCCTCGTCCAGGAACAGCGAATCAACCCGCACGTTGCGGCTGGCCATTCTGGACAGCCCCAGGGAGAGGGCCAGGCTGACGATGAAGCTCTCGCCGCCGGACAGGTTCTTGGTGGAGCGGATCTCGCCGGCCTGGTAGTTGTCGATCACGTTCAACTCCAGCGGTTCGGCTGTGTCGCGCACCAGTATGTAGCGGTCGCTCATCTTGCTCAACTGGCGGTTGGCATGGGCCACCATCAGCTCGAAGGTCAGCCCCTGGGCGAAGTTGCGGAACTTCTTGCCATCGCTGGATCCGATCAGGCTGCGCAGCAGCTCCCAGCGCTGGCACTCGTGTCCCTGCTGCCGAATCTCCTGCAGCCGGCTCTGGTGACGTTGCAGCTGTTCGGCATGCTGGCGCAGCTGCTGGTCGATCGCCCCCAGTTCCTTCTGGAGTTCACCCAACTGGGAGGCCAGGGCGGCATGCTCCTCATGGATCTGCTCCAGCGACTTGGCGGTCAGGTTCCGTTCAGTCTCCCTTCGCAGGGTTTCCTGGCGGTCCCGCAGGCGGGTCGTGATCGAGGTCTCATCCCTGGCCAGCTCATCGGCCCAGCGCGTCAGTTCATCGAAGCGCTCCTGGGGCAGGCAGGCGTGCAGATAGGCTGTCTCATCGGAAAAGCCCGATTCCTGAAGCTGCGCCAGGAAGGCCGCCTCCCGCCGAGAGATCTCTTCGCCACGGCGGTCGCGGGAGCTCGTCATCCTCTCGATCTGTTGCTTCAGGCCGCCGAGTTCGTCCTGGAGGCGGCTCTGTTCCCGCAGCGCCTGCTCGCGCCGCTTGTCGGCCTGACGCAGGGCATCGGCCAGCCGTTTCTCCTCTTTGTCCGGGTCGCGCTCGCCATAGCGCTCCAGCCGCTGCTCCACCAGCGCACCCCTGTGGGCAGTCATCTCCCGCAGCTGCTGTTCCCTGTCGCAAAGCGCCCGTTCCGTCTCCGCCAAAAGTGCCCGCTGCTTCTCCCCCTCGGCGGCGCACTCGGTTCGTCCCCTTTCCAGGAGATCCCTGGCCCGCAGGTGGCGGACATAGGCGTCGCGGCGGCCGGTCAGAGCGGCCAGGAGCTCGTCTCCCCCGGTCGGGGCAATCTCCGGGATACCGAAGGGCGCCAGCACTCTCCCCATCTCCTCCAGGACCCGGTCACGCTCGGCGCCCAGGGCGGCAACCTGCTGCTCCAGACGCATCCGCTCCGTCTGCGCCGATTCCCGCCCCAGCCGTGCGGACAGGCGGGCCTGGTCGCGCGCGGCCAGTTCCCCCTTGAGCCTTTCAACGAGTTCCCCTGCGCCGCGCTCATCACCTTCCTGGCGCTCCCCCTCCCTGATGACGGCCAGCCGCTCGGCCAGCCGTTCGCGGCAGGCCCGGGTCTCCCGATCGATGAGCAGCGTCCAAGCCTGGCCATCGGCGGCCTGATCCGCTTCCGGGCCGATCCCCAGTTCGTGGGAGGCGTTGTCGCGGATTGTCCGGTCATCCAGCAGGCGCGCTTCCAGCTCGCCCCGGTCCTGGCCGGCCCGCTGTAGGTCCTTCTGGACGGCGACCTGCTCCTGTCTGACACGGGAGAGCAGCTCCCCGGCTTTTCCACTCTCCTCAAGCGCCGTCTCCAGTTCCTGCCGCGCCTGGTCAGGCTGGGGAACAGTGCCGGCGGCGTAGGGGTGTCGGGTTGCGCCGCAGAGGGGGCAGGCTACGCCATCCACGAGCTGCTTGCGGTCCTCTTCCAGGCTGCGCACCCGGTTGAGCAGGAGTAGCTTGTCCTGTAGCTCGCGGACGATCCGCTCGCGCAACTGGCATTCCCCTGCCAGTGAACGCTCCCGGAGGATCAGCGCCTGTTGCCGCTGTTCCAGCTCGTGCTGCCGGCCCCTGAGTTCCGTCAGCCTGTGTCCGTTCTCTTCGATCCGTTCCAGCAGCTGCCCGATGCTTTCCAGACGGGTGAGGCGACCGGCCAGGAACTGTGTCTCATCGCGCCAGGCACTAAGCTCCCGCCCCTTCAGCAGGGCCTGGCGCTGCCCGCGGATCGTTGCGAGACGCTCTTCGGCCTCCGTGGCGGCAGTATGGGCCTTGTGCCACTGCTCCTCCGTCCGGGCGAAGGAGCGCGTGGCGTCCTCTAACACTGCTGCCTGCTGTTCCCGTGCTGCCCTGATCTCGTCATGCTGCCGCACGGTCGTCCCCAGGCCCTTGAGCTGCTGTTCGATGCCGGTCAGGGCTTCCACCAGGCCGGCATCGGCGTGCTGCTCTTCCAGGAAGGCCGCCACGTGCCGCAGCTCTTCCCCGCTCTCGGTCATGCGACGGTGGTACCCTTCCATGGCCAGGCGGTAACCGCTGGCCTGGCGGCGTGTGGCTTCCGTTTCCGCGGTCAGGTCCCGCAGCTGGGCCTGGAGTCCGCCGATTCTTAAGTCCAGCTCACGGGTCAGCCGGATCAGCTCCGCCTCTCGTTCCTGGGTCTGCCGTGCCTGAGCGCACCCGGCGTCGGCCCGTTCCAGCCCCTCGAAGGCTTCCTGCCATTGTGATTGGAGCCGGGGGAGCCGCTCCATCGCCGTCCGCAGCTCTGTCTGCTCCTCCTGCTGCTGGCTTCTCAGCAGTAGGAGATGGGCATGGTCGCCGCCCAGCTTCAGGGCGCGGCCGGCCAGGGCCAGTTTCTCCAGCTGCGGCGCGGCTGCCTCTCTGCGTTCTTGGAAGGCCTGTTGCTCGTTGTCCAGTTGCAGGAGTTCCTGCTGGAGGAGCGCTATCCGCTCCTGCCAGGCCAGAGTCTCGCGGATCGCCCCGGCCTCGGAGTTCAGGGTACTCTCCCTCTGCTTGCGCTCGGTTTTGGCCAGCAGCAGTTCCTGCTCCTCCTCGGGAGACAGCAGCCGGATGCCCTCCAGTTCGGCGCGCATCTCGGTCAGGCGGTTGCGCTCTTCCGTTGTGCGCTCATGTACCTTGATGGAGATGCGGCTGTAGATGGCGGTTCCGGTGATCTGCTCCAGGATCGGGGCGCGCTCGTCAGGGCGGGCCTGCAGGAAGGCGGCGAATCCTCCCTGGGCCAGCAGCATGGAGCGGGTGAATCGGTCGAAATCCATGCCGGTGACCTCCTCGACCCGGGTTGCCACCCCCTTCAGCCTGGATTCCAGGATCTTGCCGCTCTCGGCCTCGGCGATCTCGTGGCGCGGCTGCTGCAGCTGACCGTCCGGCCGCCTGCGTGAGCGGTGCTGGCTCCAGTGGCAGCGGAAGCGGCCATGGCCGGTTTCGAATTCCACCTCGGCGGAGCAGTCGCCGCTCTGGCGGGACATGATCTCGTTTTCGCCCTGGGTGATTCTGCCCAGGCGGGGGGTCTGGCCGTAGAGGGCCAGGCAGATGGCGTCCAGGATGGTCGTCTTGCCTGCGCCGGTGGGGCCGGTGATGGCGAAGATGCCGCTGGAGACGTAGGCCGGATGGGTCAGGTCCAGATCCCAGTCGCCGGCCAGGGAGTTCAGGTTGCGGAAGCTGAGGCGCAGAATTTTCATGGGGCCCCCCTGCTGTCGTCCTCGTGCAGCGCGGCCATGGTCTCGGCGAAGAGTGCGGCCAGGTCGGGGCGCTGTTCGTCTGGCACCCCATGGGCGTCCAGGCAGCGGGCGAACACGTCGTCCACGCTCAGGTCGTCCAGGGTCTCCTCGGTTGCCATGGCGCTCAGGGCCTGATCCACCAAGCGCATGTTCCTGGTGCGCAGGATCTCCAGGGATGTCCCCTCCACAAGCTCACGCAGCCGCTCCTGCAGGTCGCCCACGATCTCGCCCCCTTCGTAGACGACCTCCAGCCAGATGGCGGCGGACTCCCGCTTCAGCTCCTGGATCCGCCGGCTGATGTGATCCCAGTCCCCGCGCAGCGTGGCCAGCTGCTGAAAACAGGGGACTGGGAGCTCATCCACCCTGAGCCCCGCTGCGTCCAGTTCGACAGCCAGGACCAGCTTGCGCTGATTTGCCTCGCCGAAGCTCATGGGCAGGGGGGAGCCGCAGTAGCGCCGAGTGCTCGAACCATTCACCCGCTGGGCCACATGCAGGTGGCCCAGGGCCAGGTAGCGAAAACTGTCGGGTAAAAGATCGCTGGTCACCTGACCCAGGTTCCCCACATACAGTTCGCGCACGCCGTCCCCCTCCAGGGTTGTGCCGCCGCTGGTGAAGAGGTGCCCCATGGCGACGATGGGGATGTTGCCCCCCAGCCGGGCGTTCAGGGCAGCGGCAGCGTCGGCCACCCGGCAATAGTGGTCGGCGATGCCCTCCACCAGCTTGCGCCCCTTGTCCTCGAAGGTCTCTCCCGCCTCGGCCCTGCGGATGTCCCGGTCGCGCAGGTAGGGGACGGCGCAGACGATCAGGCCGGGCTGGCCGTCCTCCTGTTTCACCACAACCAGCTCGTCCTCGACCGTCTCGGTCATGCAGCCGACCACATGCACGTCCAGGTGGCGCAACAGTTCGCGGGGGGCATTGAGGAGCGAGGGGGAGTCGTGGTTGCCGGCCGTGACCACCACCTGCCGGCAGCCAGCGCCGGCCGCGCGGCAGAGGAAGCGGTAGTACAACTCCAGCGCCCGGTTGCTGGGGGTGCCGTTGTCGAACACGTCTCCCGCCACCAGCAACGCCTCGATCTGCTCGCTCTGGATGCAGGTTGTCAGCCAGTCGAGAAAGAGCTCGAACTCTTCGTAGCGTTTGCGGCCGTACAGGGCGCGGCCGATGTGCCAGTCCGATGTGTGCAGGATTTTCATGGTCGGTTCTTTCCGGGAAGAGAGTGGAACGGTGCTGTTATTAACGCCGTCGTGAGTGGGGGGCGAACCTCGTTTTGCGAAAACTGATCAAGCGGAAGGGGGGAAGCAACGATCATTCGTCGTCCACGATCAGGGCCAGCACCCACTCCGCCAGCAGGGAGAGCTGCTCCAGGGAGATGCGCTCCGCGGTGGTGTGGGCGTGCTCATAGCCGCAGCTCAGCACGACGGTCTCCCTGCCCCTGCTGTTGAAGATATTGGCATCGGACCCGCCGCCGGTTGAGGTGAACAAGAGCGGTGCGCCGATCCGTCGGGCGGCCCGGGCGGCGCGACGGGCCGCTTTTGTCTCTTCCGCCAGCTGGTACGCCGGGTAGCGCTCCGTCACCCTCAGCTCCGTGCTGCCGCCCAGTTCGGTGGCCGCCGATTCCATGGCCCGTTCGATGGCCTCCAGCTGGGCGCGCACCTTGGCCGGGTCCAGGGAGCGAATCTCCCCGCTGAGCTCGCAGAATTCAGGAACGATGTTGGATGCTCCCTGAGCGGATATGCTGCCCAGGTTGACGGTGGTTTCCGGATCGATGCGCAAGAGCCGCATGCGGCTGATGGCAAGAGCCGCCATCTGGATTGCCGAGATGCCCTGCTCCGGGCTAAAGCCGGCATGGGCGCTTCTGCCGTGGAAAACCGCCCTGAAGTTGACCTTCTCCGGCGCCTGGACGACGATCTGGCCGACCCTGCCGGCCGCGTCCAGCACGAAGCCGGACCGCGCCTCGAGCCGGGAGATGTCGAAATGGCGGACACCGGCCAGGGCCAGTTCTTCGGCCACCGTCAGGACGATCTCCAGAGTGGGGTGGGGGATCCTGTGTTCCCTGATGGTTGTCAGCGCCTCCAGGATGGCGGCCAGGCCGGCGCCGTCGTCCGCGCCCAGTACCGTGGTGCCGTCGCTGACCAGATACTCCCCCTGGATGCGCGGCCTGACCCCCGTTCCCGGCGCGACCCGGTCCAGGTGGCAGGAGAGAAAGAGCGCCTCGCCCGGCCCGCTTCCCTCCAGGCGGGCATGGAGGTTGCCCGTGTTTCCGTTGGTCGGCTGCCCGGCCCGGTCCTCGCTGACGGAACAGCCCAGCCCGGTCAGACGTTCCCGCAGGAAATCAGCCATCTGTCGTTCCCTGCCCGGTTCGGAGTCGATGGCGCACAGCTCCATGAATGTGGCGAAGAGCCGCTGTCGAGTGATGTGTCGTGGAATGCTGGTCATGGCTGGAATGTTTGGTTTGTTTACGTCGGATCTGAAAGGCGAAACAATAGCAGAGCCGGCCGGGTATGGCAAGGGAGGTGGCCGCGTCACGGCTGGCGGGGGATGATGTTCCAGGTTTCGGAGGCCTGGTCGAAGACGATCATGGCCTGTCTGTCCCGCAACTGCCGCAGCACCTGTTCAACCTTTTGCTCCAGGGTGTATTCCCCGTTGGCCGGTTCACACCAATCCCGCGTCACGAACTCCTCCAGCATTCTGGCCAGCGTCTCCGGGGAAATGCGCTCCAGGGGGATCTCCAGCGGCTCTTCCCCTGTCACCTCATCCCGGCTATGCAAAGGGATTCTCCACGCTGTCGCCAGCTTCCCGGGTGATGCGAGCGGGAAGCTCCGCTCCCTCCAGTTCCCGCAGGGTCAGGTCCAGAACCTCTTTCAGCAGACGGGCCAGCGCAAGCCCCTCCCTGTCGCGGGTGATGTCCAGGCTGCCGAAGAGGGAGACTCTGTCCAGCCGGTTTTCGATGGTCAGATCCCCCATCTGGAGACAATCGCTCTCGTTATCGAACGGTTTAATCGTTTGTGCCTTGGTCATATTCCTCTCCTCTGTTTACGCTCCCGGTACGACTCGGCCTCGGCCAGGTTCATGGGCGTGGCCTTGACCTTGCGTTTCAAGGCCGGAAAGATGCTGATGCCGGTCACCTTCTCCAGCTCGGCTATGGAGATGATTTGCGGCTGGCTGTCAGCGCTGTTGTCGATCAGGTATGCGCCCGCCTCCTGCCTTGTGGGGTCGTAGACCGCCTTGAACATGCTACTAGGCACCAGCACCGCGCCGCCGATGCGCTGCACCCGCTCTCCCCGGAAGATCGGGCCGGTGACCACATACAGGTCGCCCCGTTCACGCGCCATCTTCCTCACGCTGGATTCGATCCCCTCCCAGGGGCCGCGGTTGTTCTCCGGAATCTGGGGCATCATGTTGGCCAGTGAAAAGCACTCGTACTGGGACTGCGTGTCGAACATATCCGCCGAGGGGGCCACGTGGCCGCGGTCGTACCCGGAGCGGGCGTAGTGGCGCAGTTCGGCCCGTTCCGATTCCGGTATGTTTTCATCGGCATGGAAACGGTTGTGGCGTTTCAGCCCCTTGCCCCGGGTGAGCCGTTGGCGGGTCAGGTGCTCGGCCGCGTACAGCGGCGTCCTGGTTATGCCGGAATGTTTGATGGCATAACCGGAATAGCATACTTCACGGGTCTTTGTGTCGAGTTTCTGGTTGATCAGGTCCGGGGCCTCGCCATCCGCAAAGTGTTCGGGGCAGCTTGTCTGCCCAGCCAGAGCAGGGGAAATGGTCAGTGAAACGAGCAGCGCCAGCAGAGCCAGAGCCTTTGTCGGTGCTTTCATTAAACCTCCTTGGTCTCAAAAAGCCCGAACCGTATCAATTCCTTAGCTGAGAGTCAACCCGGCTTCCGCTCTTTGTTGTTGTCTGCTCTGGTGGGGGAAGGCGGAGGGCGCTTGACTTCCAGACGGCGCAGGGCTAGTTTTTTCCTGCTTGATCGGCACAGGGCGCTTGATAAGCCCGGAAAGGCGGGAGCATGGTGGACGAGGCACAACATCAGGGGGTCAGGTTCTGTCCCCGCTGCGGCGGCGAACGCCTCTCCTGGCCCACCCCCAAGAATTTCCGCTGCGATTGCTGCGGGTTCGTGCTCTTCCTAAACATCGCGGCCGCGGTGGCGGTGATCATGGAGTGCCAGGGCAAGCTGCTCTTCGGGGTGAGAAAGCATGAACCGGGGCGCGGCATGCTGGACCTGCCCGGCGGATTCGCCGATGCCGGTGAGAGCGCCGAGGAGGCGGCGCGGCGGGAACTGCGGGAAGAACTGGGCATCGAGGTTCCGGAGATGCGCTACCTGTTCTCCTTCCCCAACCGCTACCCCTATGGCGGCATGGTCTACGACACCCTGGACCAGATCTTCCTGGTGCGCTGGGACCAGCCCCCACCCGTGAAGGCGGCGGACGACCTGGCCGATGTCGTCTGGGTCGAGCGCGGCGCCGTGGAGTTTGATCGCATCGCCTTCGATTCCCTGCGCCGGGCGGTGCGGCGCTATCTGAGCGAGAGCTGAACATACCAGACGGAGGATTCCCCATGAACGCCAGTCGCAACGCCATGACCGAGCCGAACCTTACCCATCACCTGACCTGCGTGGTGCATGAGCTGTTGCCGCTCTTCTCCCAGCCCCAGCTGGTGGCCATCGTCTTCGACAGCTGGCGCCTTTTGCGTGCACAGTGCGGCCTGCGCCTGTACGCCTACGTGATCATGGAAGAACACCTGCACTTCCTGGCCCGGGTGGAACGGCTGGACAGCTGTCTGGAACGTTTCATGGAGGAAACCTCCGACCGGATGCTGGCCTTTCTGGAGCAGCAGCGGCTGGAGCGCTTTCTGAAGCGGCTCCCCCGTGACGCTGAGGGGCGCTGCCGCGTCTGGCAGCAGCCGGTCGAACAGGAACCGGTCGGGGAGGGGGTGATGGGGAAGGTCATCGACTACATCCACATCAACCCGGTCAAGCGGGGGTACGTGGAGCGCGCCGAACAGTGGCGCTACTCCAGCGCACGGGATTATGCCGGGGAGAGGGGGCTGGTGGAGATCGATCGCTGGGGCGGGGAAAGCTTTGTCTGAATCGAAGAGCGTAAGGTTGAGTCGATGCTGCCGGCCGTGAAATAATGATCTCTGTTTTTATGTTCTGCGTCACAGAGGTATGCGGTGAAATGGTGCATGGTTGCTGAAACGAGCACAGGTTAAAAGGAGATGCACCATGTCACAGCGCCATGAATGCCATACGGCTGAATTCAAGGCCAGGGTAGCCCTGGCAGCGCTTTCGGGGGAAAAGGGGAGCGCGGAGCTTGCGCGGGAATACGGAATTAGCGTTGGTCAGGTCGACCGCTGGAAGGGGGAATTGATCGAAAACGCCCCCCGCTTCTTCGAGAGGGACGAGATGAGGGAATTTTCTGATGAGATCGAGGTGATCGATCTTTTCCACCGGTTGGCCAGGCTGCGGGAGAACGGGCAGGATTAGTTCGGAAGACGCAGGAACCCAGGAAAGTAAAAAGCCGCCCGAATCAGCGTAAGAGTTGATTCGAGCGGCTTTTTTTGCGTGGTTGCGGTGGCGGGCTGTGTTTGTTTCGTGGGAGCAACTTTGCCCCGTGTCGAGAACTGCCCCCCACGGTTGGCCCTTGATAGTGTAAAAAAATGTCGACAGCGAAAAAGGCGTTGCAGATGCAACGCCTTTTTCGCTTAACTATGGACGCTATTTTGTATCAGGCGTTTCTTTTATTTGTTCGACGCTTTCCGTAGAGGGCAAGGCCAGCCATGCCAACACCAAGCAACATCAAAGTGCCAGGTTCGGGAACGGGGGCACAATTAACTTCCCATACGTAGTTGCGATATACATCAGTGTCGGATAATCCGTCCTGTACATAAGCGGAACGCGACGGCCCCCCGTATGGGTCATTATAGCCAGGGTTCCCTGTGTCAAGTTTATAGGTGTCATCAAAAACCATACCTTGATGTTCACCCCATCCGTCGTACCATGCAGTAAATGTAATTGTGTTTGGGTCAGTGGTGTTAGAATTTATTGAAGTTACATAATCTGCTGCTGTCCCTCCAAATATGAGGGCAGCTGCTTCGACGGCAGAATAGACGGATGGGTTGTTTGTCCAATTGGGACCGTCATAAACGGCATAAGAGCCAACGTAAGTGTAGGAGGTTGCGTGTGCAATTCCACCTAAAAACAATGCAAATAAAACCACTAAGCAAATCTTTTTCATTTTCCCTCTCCTTTTTCAGTCATATACTGGTGTTTCGTTTTTAAATATTTCATGCAAAATTATTGCCATTTAGGTAACTGACTGATTTTAGTGCATTATGCGTGTCGGTTGAAATGGAGTGAGGCTGATATGTAAATCTTATCGACAGTACGTGTTGTGGGCCAATTAAACTTAGGGGAGGGATCACCCGCGTACGGCCTGTGGGATAAGGCATTGATGGTTTGAGCTTGTATATATTGTGGCGTGGGTTGCCGGGACAGCCCTTGATGAACGTTGAAAATCCTCATCAAGGGCTGTTTTTTGCCCTCATCTTGATAACCGACAGCTACGCCATGGCCAGTGGCGGCGGTTCCTTCGGGTCGATGGTCACATCCAAGAGCGTCGGCCCCTGGTGGGTTGCCAGCTTCTGCCAGTCGATGGTTTCGAAGTCCTCGATGGAACGGATGGTGAAGGCCTGGGCGCCGGTGGAGCGGGCCATCATGGCGAAATCCACCGGCGGAATGCTGAAATCCACCGCCTCCCTGCCGTGGGTCCGGTGGCCGTGCCTGATCAGGCCGTAGGCCTGGTCGTTCAGCACCGCGAAGATCACCGGCAGGCGCCGCTCCACCGCCACGGTTATCTCCTGGCCGCTCATCAGATAGCAACCGTCGCCGGCGATGCAGACTGACGGCGCCTTTTGATTGGCGAATGCTCCTCCCACCGCGGCGCCCACGGCCCAGGCCATGGTGGCGAATTCGATGGAGTAGTGCAGCGCCTCCGGTCGCTGGTGGAAGAAGTAGTGGATGGACCAGGGCACGCTGTTGCTGTTGTCGATGAAGAAACGGCTCTCCCGCGGCAGGCGCTGGATTAGCTCCACGTACACCTGGGGCGCCTTGAGCAGCTGGCCGCTGGCAGGAGGAGCGCAGCAGTCGGCGTTGCGCACGCTGATTCCCGCCGGCACATAGGCGCTCGTCGCGGGAGCGGTTTCAGCGGACCCTTTGGAACGGGAGACGGCCGAGCCGTCATGTTGCTCCAGTCGGCGGTTCAACTGTTCGAAGATGGCATGAATCCCCCCGTAGAGGTGCAGTCTGGCCATGGGGGAGCGGGTGAAGTTCTGGCGGTCGCTGTCGATGTGCACCATGCAATCGTTCATCAGGATTGGGTCCCATTTGCTGGTCTCCCATTCCCCCAGGTTGCTCCCCACGGCCAAGATCAGCTGGACGTTATCCTCCGCCAGTGTCTGGCGGGCCGAACTGTGCCCGGAAACACCGAACACGCCGCGCGCCAAGGGATGATAGGGGTTGATGGCCGGTTTTCCCCGCGGGGTGGTGATGATCTTGGCCCCGGTCAGTTCGGCGAAGCGTGTGATCAGGTCGCCTGCGCTGATGGCGTTGGCCCCTGCCAGCAGGACGATCCGGCCGGAAGTGCTCCGTACGGTGGTGATCTCATTCATCAACCGCTCCAGAGCCGCGCCGTCGACGGTGCTTTCCTCGGCGCTCACCAGGGAGTGCAGTCCGGGATAAGAGGCTGGACCACTGGCATCGGCGCCGAAGATGTCGATGGGGATGCTCAGGTGGGCCGGTCCCCGGGGGCTGCCCAACGCCGTGGTCAGGGCCGAGGCCAGCTTCTTCTCCAACTGGTTGGGGTGTGACACCAGGGAGTTGTAGCGGGTGCAGCAGGCGAACATGCTCATGATGTCCACGCCGTCCCGGGAAGAGTCCTGGAAACAGCCGAAGCTGAAATCGGTCACCCTGGTCTGGGAGGAGAGCACCAGCATGGGCACCTGCTCGGCATAAGCGCCGGCCACGCCGGTGATCAGGTTGGTGGCGCCCGGCCCGGTGGTGGAGCAGCAGACGCCGATCCTTCCGCTCTCCCGGGCATAGCCGTCGGCCATGAACGCCGCTCCCGCCTCGTGGCGGGCCAGCACAAGCCGCGGGCCGCCCCGTTTCTCGCTGCACACCAGGGCGTCGAACAGCGGCCCCAACGGGCTGCCCGGGACGCCGAATACGTACTCCACGCCAAACTGCTCCAGATACTCCACGATCAGATCGCTTACCGTCAGTGCCATTACTTAGTTCTCCTTGCCAGCTCAAATGCGTTTTCCGACGTTTCCATCCTTCCGACGCACAAATCATGACGGAAGGGATGCTGCGGCATGGTAGCACATTTGGGTGATACGGGGCTAATCTTCTTGCCTGCCATGATAAAATTGGACGCCAGCGGCCGGGTGAGACTCCCGACGCCGCGGAGCGCCGCTTCTTGCGGCTCTTTCGCGGTTGACACCCTTTTGACTCATATAGTATCTTCTGACACTTGCTCGCCGTGTATCCAACGGCTTTGCGGCAATCCGCGCACAATATTATTCATAACCAAGAAGGGGCTGAACCATGAGAAGCGATACGATTACACAAGGGTTTGAACGCACTCCGCACCGCGCCCTGCTGAAGGGTAGCGGTGTCCCACAGAGTCAGATGGACAAGCCGTTCATCGGCGTGGCCACCAGCTTTACCGACCTGATTCCCGGGCACGTGGGCATGCGCGACCTGGAGCGCTTCATCGAGAAGGGGGTCCACACCGGCGGCGGCCACGCCTTCTTCTTCGGCCTGCCCGGCGTGTGCGACGGCATCGCCATGGGGCACAAGGGGATGCACTACTCCCTGCCGACCCGCGAGCTTATCGCCGACATGGTGGAGTCGGTGGCCGAAGCCCACCGCCTGGACGGGCTGGTGCTGCTGACCAACTGCGACAAGATCACCCCCGGCATGCTCATGGCCGCCGCCCGGCTGGATATCCCCTGCATCGTGGTCACCGCCGGTCCCATGATGAGCGGCCGCGGCCAGGAAGGGCGCAAATTCTCCTTTGTCACCGATACCTTCGAGGCCATGGCCCGCTACAAGGCCGGCGTGATCAGTGAGAGGGAACTGATGGTCTGCGAGGAGAACGCCTGCCCTGGCATCGGCTCCTGCCAGGGGCTGTTCACCGCCAACACCATGGCCATCCTGACCGAGACCATGGGCATGAGCCTGCCGCGCTGCGGCACGGCCCTGGCGGTGTCGGCGCTGAAACGGCGCATCGCCTTTGCCTCGGGGGAGAAGATCGTGGAGCTGGTGCAGAACAACATCACCCCGCGCAGCATCCTGACCCGCGAGGCCTTCGAGAACGCCATCCGGGTGGACCTGGCCCTGGGCGGCTCCTCCAACACCGTGCTGCACCTGCTGGCCATCGCCAACGAAGCAGGGGTTGAGCTGCCGCTGGAGACCTTCGACATCCTGGCCAAGGAGACCCCCCAACTGGCATCCATGAACCCGGCCGGCGAGCACTTCATGGAGGACCTGGACGTGGCCGGCGGCGTCAGCGGCGTCATGAAGCAGCTGGGCGACAAGATCAAGGATACGCAGACCCTGTTCGGCCTGACCACCAGGCAGCTGGCAGCCAGCGTGGAGAACGTGGACGAGACGGTGATCCGTCCGCTTACTAACCCGGTGAAGAAGGAGGGGGGCATCGCGGTCCTGTTCGGCAACATCGCGCCCAAGGGGGCGGTGGTCAAGCAGTCCGGCGTGTCGGACAAGATGATGAAATTCGAGGGGACGGCGCGCTGCTTCGACTCCGAGGAGCTGGCCATGGCCGCCCTGATGGAAGGGGAAATCGTTGCCGGTAATGTGGTGGTGATCCGCTACGAGGGGCCCAAGGGTGGCCCCGGCATGCGCGAGATGCTGGCTCCCACCGCCGCCCTGATGGGGCTTGGTTTGGGGGACTCGGTTGCCCTGATCACCGACGGCCGTTTCTCCGGCGGCACCCGTGGTCCCTGCATCGGCCACATCTCCCCCGAGGCGGCCCAGGGCGGCCCCATCGGCCTGATCCAGGACGGCGACCGCATCTCCCTGGATATCCCGGCTCGCAGGCTGGAGCTGCTGGTTGATGAGGCTGTGCTGCAGGCACGCGCAGCTACCTGGGTGGCTCCTCCCCCCAAGATTGCCAAGGGGTGGCTGGCCCGCTACGCCAAGGTGGTTACCTCGGCCCACACCGGCGCGGTGACTACGGCGGAGTAGTGTCAGGTAAAAAACAGAATCGATTTGGAATCTGGTGATTTTGTCATTTCCTGATCCCTGAAATGATGTTGCTCTGGTGTCAGACACGTTTTTCCCAGAGAACTCTGTGCCCTCTGTGGCTATGTACATTTTCCCGGTTCATGTTTGCGGATGGAGTGATGGTATGAAAATGAACGGCGCGCGTATCCTGCTGGAGTGCCTCATGAAGGAAGGGGTCGACACGGTCTTCGGCTACCCTGGTGGCACGGTTCTCAATGTCTACGACGAACTCTTCGGTTGTAAAGAGATCCGCCACATCATGCCGCGGCACGAGCAGGCCGGCACCCATGCGGCCGACGGCTATGCCCGGGCAACCGGCAAGGTGGGTGTGGCCATCGCCACCTCCGGACCGGGGGCAACCAACACGGTCACCGGCATCGCAACGGCCTACATGGATTCCATTCCCATGGTGATCATCACCGGTCAGGTGCCCACGGCCCTGATCGGCAACGATGCCTTCCAGGAGGTGGATATCGTCGGTATCACCCGTTCCTGTACCAAGCACAATTTCCTGGTCAAGGACGTGAATGATATCGCCCCGATCATCAAGAAGGCCTTCTACATCGCACGCACCGGTCGTCCCGGTCCCGTGTTGGTGGACCTGCCCAAGGACGTGCAGATCGCCAAGACCGAATTCTGCTACCCGGAGAGCGTGGAACTGCGCAGCTACAAGCCGACCACCGGTGGCCACCCCCGCCAGGTGTCCAAGGCGGTGAGCATGCTTTTGGCTTCCCATCGTCCGGTGATGTACGTGGGCGGCGGGGTGATCCTGAGCAATGCAGCCCCGGAGTTGACCGCCCTGTCCCGCCTGCTTTCCATTCCGGTCACCACCACCCTGATGGGGTTGGGCGCCTTTCCGGGGGACGACGTCAATTCCCTGGGCATGCTGGGGATGCACGGCGCCTACTGCGCCAACATGGCCATGACCCACAGCGACCTGATCGTGGCCGTCGGCGCCCGTTTCGACGACCGGGTGACCGGCAAGGTGGATACCTTTGCCCCCCACGCCAAGATCATCCACATCGACGTGGACCCCACTTCCATCAGGAAGAACGTGCGGGTCGATCTCCCTATCGTGGGAGATGTGCGCGACGTGCTGACCAAGATGATCAAGAAGGTGGAAAAGTCCGAGGGAGATCAGGCCGCCTACCGGGAGTCCCTGGCCCCCTGGCACGAACAGATCGCCGGCTGGAAAGAGAAACATCCGGTGTCATTCACCAGGAGCTCGGCGGTGATCAAGCCGCAGTTCGTAATCCAGAAGTTGCGCGAGCTGTCCGACCGGGACGCCATCGTCTCCACCGACGTGGGGCAGCACCAGATGTGGACGGCCCAGTTCTTCAGCTTCACCGGCCCACGCACCCTGCTGACCTCCGGCGGGTTGGGCACCATGGGGTTCGGCCTGCCGGCGGCCATGGGGGCCCAGGCAGCGTTCCCGGGACGCCAGGTGATCGCCATCTGCGGCGACGGTGGCATTCAGATGAACATCCAGGAGATGGCCACCCTGGTGCAGAACCGGCTGCCGGTGAAGATCGTGATCATCAACAACAACTTCCTCGGCATGGTGCGCCAGTGGCAGGAGATGTTCTTCGACAAGCGCTACTCCCAATCCTGTCTGGAGCTGCCCATCGACTACATCAAGCTGGCCGACGCCTACGGCGCCAAGGGGTTCGTGGCCTCAAAACCGTCCGAGGTGGAGACGGTCATCCGCCAGGGCTTTGCCGAACCAGGTCCGGTGATCATGGAGTTCAGGGTGGCACGGGAGGAGAAGGTGCTCCCCATGGTCCCCTCCGGGGCGTCGTTGAACGAGATGCTGCTGAACGCGTAAGCTCACCGTTTCTCCCCTTCACTTTTTTTCCGTCGAGGCGTATCCCATGCGACATACTATTTCCGTCCTGGTCGAAAACGAGTTTGGCGTTGTCTCCCGTGTGGCGTCGCTCTTTTCCAGCAGAGGCTTCAACATCGACTCGTTTATCGGTGCCCCCACCAACGAGGAGGGCATCTCCCGTATCACCATCGTCACCCATGGCGACGAGAGCGTGCTCGAGCAGATCACCAAGCAGCTCAACAAACTGATCGACGTCGTCAAGGTCATCGACTTCAGCGACGGCAGCGGCATCGAGCGGGAGATGGCCCTGATCAAGGTGACCGCCGAGGACGAGAGCCGAGCCGAGGTGCTGCGCATCGTGGATATCTTCCGCGCCAAGATCATCGACGTCACCTCCCGTTCCTACACCATCGAGGCAACCGGCAATCCCAACAAGATCGACGCCATTATCGAACTGCTGCGTCCCCTGGGGGTGAAGGAGTTGGTGCGCACCGGCGCCATCACCATCGGCCGCGGTGCAAAGGGATGGGCAGGCTAGGGCGCGCCGCCCCTTCAACAGACACCCGGAGAGAGTGCGACATGCGACATACCCATACCATTTCCGTGCTGGTTGAAAACGAATTCGGCGTCCTGGCGCGAGTGGCAGCGCTCTTCTCCGGCCGCGGCTTCAATATCGACTCCCTGAACGTGGCCCCAACCAACGAGGAGGGGCTCTCCCGCATCACCATCGTCACCCATGGCGACGAGAATGTGCTTGAGCAGATTACCAAGCAGCTCAACAAGCTGGTGGACGTACTCAAGGTGGTCGATTTCACGGAGTCCAGTGGAATCGAGCGGGAACTGGCCCTGGTCAAGGTGACCGCCAAGGACGAGAACCGCGCCGAGGTGCTGCGCATCGCCACTATCTTCCTGGCCAAGATCATCGATGTCACCCCCCTTTCCTACACCATCGAGGTTACGGGCGCCCCCTCAAAGATCAACGCCATCCTGGACATGCTGCGTCCCCTGGGGATCAGGGAACTGGTCCGCAGCGGCACCACGGCCATCGGCCGGGGGGCCAGGGGGTGGAAGGGATAACTGGAAAGTCGAAGCCCTCGTGTTCATCCGGTCGCGGCATTTCTGGTCCGCACCTCTTCCCGAAACAACTCCCCCTGATACGGCAATAGTATGTGCCATCCCCGTGTTATTGCTATTTACATTGACAGCTTCCGGTTGATGTAGTACTTTCATTCTTCTTTAAATCAATAGGTTGAACCGGTTTTCCGGATAATCTGCAGGGAGGATGTGACAGAATGAAAGTCTATTACGACAAGGATTGCAATCTGGCGGTATTGAAAAACAAGACGGTAGCCATCATCGGTTATGGTTCGCAGGGGCATGCCCATGCCCTGAATCTTAACGATTCCGGCATTGATGTGATCGTAGGTCTCAGAAAGGAATCCCCTTCCGTCAAGAAGGCTACCGATGCCGGCCTGAAGGTCCTCGGCGTGGCCGAGGCGGCCAAAGCCGCAGATATCGTGATGATTCTGCTGCCTGACGAGACCCAGGGTGACGTGTATCGCGCCGAGATCGGCCCGAACCTGAAGGAAGGAGCCACCATCGCCTTCGGCCATGGCTTCAACATTCACTTCGGCCAGATCGAGCCCCGTGCCGATATCAACGTCTTCATGGTCGCCCCCAAGGGACCGGGCCACATGGTACGCCACGAATACACCAGGGGGGGCGGCGTTCCCTGTCTGGTAGCCATCCACCAGGATCCCTCTGGCAAGACCAAGGAGATCGCCCTGGCCTATGCCTCCGCGGTCGGCGGCGGCCGTTCCGGGATCATCGAAACCAACTTCCGCGAGGAGACCGAGACCGACCTGTTCGGCGAGCAGGCCGTGCTCTGCGGCGGCATCTCCGCCCTGATCCAGGCCGGTTTCGAGACACTGGTGGAAGCCGGCTATGCCCCTGAGATGGCCTATTTCGAGTGTCTGCACGAGACCAAGCTGATCGTCGACCTGATCTACGAGGGCGGCATCGCCAACATGCGCTACTCTGTCTCCAATACCGCCGAGTACGGCGACCTGACCCGCGGACCGCGCGTGGTCAACGAAGAGACCAAGTGGGAGATGAAGAAGATCCTGGACGAGATCCAGACCGGTGAGTTCTGCAAGGAGTGGATGCTGGAGAACAAGGCCAACAAGCCGACCTTCAATGCCCTGCGCCGCCGCGGCAGCGAACACCAGATCGAGGAAGTGGGCGCACGTCTGCGCGCCATGATGCCCTGGATCGGCAAGAACAAGATTGTCGACAAGGCGAAGAACTAGCTCGCGTTTCCGTTGCTCCAACACCCCTCTTCCCACGGGAGAGGGGTGTTATTCTTTTTTGGCTGAATCAGTGACGCCTGGATGACGGAAGCGGGCGTAATGCCTTGCATCCAAAGCCGCCGGTGACAATCTAGCCGGGTGGAGCGGATGGCCCCGCTCGGTGTCACGAATTCGGATCTCAGGCAGGTCTGATGAAAAACCAGAACACCCCCATCGCCTTCGAAGGCTTCCCTTTCATAGCAGGCTTTGCCGCACTGACACTCCTGACCGCGCTTTCAGCGGGGAAACTCTGCTCGGCCATCCTGTACGGCTTCTCCGCCCTCTTTGCGCTCCTGACCCTGTTCAGTCTCTACTTTTTTCGCAATCCCCAGCGGACGCCGCCTGCCGACGAGCGGGCCGTGGTTGCTCCCGCCGATGGCACCGTGATCGTCGTCGACCGGGTTCCCGTGACCCCCCTGGGCCATGAGGCGCTCAAAATCAGCATCTTCATGTCGGTCTTCAACGTCCATGTCAACCGGGTTCCCTTTTCCGGCAGGGTCGTGGAACTGACCCATACTCCGGGCAAGTTCTTCGATGTGCGCGACAGCCGCTCCTCCTGCGAGAACGAGCGCAGCACCATCGTGCTGGAGACCGTTTCCGGCCTGCGCATGGCGTTCGTGCAGGTGGCCGGCCTGATCGCGCGGCGCATTGTCTGCTATGCCCGCAACGGGGAGATGCTGGAACGGGGGAAGCGCTACGGACTGATCCGTTTCGGCTCGCGACTGGATGTGTACCTGCCGCCGGATGTGCAGCCTCTGGTGAAACTGGGGGACAAAACGATAGCAGGCGAGACGGTACTGGGACGTCTCGGGTGAGGGGAGAACTGATCGGATGAATCCCGAAACGCCGCAGGAGCGGATTGAAACAACCGAAAGCATCAAACGGGGGATCTATATCCTCCCCAACCTGGTAACCACCGCCAGCATGTTTGCCGGATTCTATAGCCTGGTTTCCACCCTGAACGGCGATTATTACATGGCTGCCATACTGATCTTCATCTCCGCCGTGTGCGATGGTCTGGACGGCAAGGTTGCCCGCCTGACCGGCACCACCAGCAAGTTCGGTGTGGAATACGACTCACTGGCCGATGTGGTCGCCTTTGGCGTGACGCCTGCCCTGATGGTCTATTCCTGGGCCCTGCGCCCCTACGGGCGTCTGGGGTGGCTGGCGGCATTTCTGTTCGTCGCCTGCGGAGCGCTGCGTTTGGCGCGCTTCAACGTGCAGGTGAATACCGTGGAGAGCAAGCGTTTTGTGGGATTGCCCATACCTGCGGCCGCCTGCATGGTTGCCGCCACCGTGCTCCTGTTCCATCACCTGAACCGTTTTCCCCAGGAACTTATCCAGAATCCCTCCATGTTCAAGCGGGTGGGGCTGATTACCCTGATTTACCTGTTGGCCTTCCTGATGGTGTCCAATATCAGGTACTACTCCTTCAAGGACCCGGCCCTGATCAGGCGCCAACCCTTCGGCTTCCTGATGCTGGCGGTGGTCCTGCTGATCATCGTGGTGGCCGAGCCTGTGGTGATGACCTTTGCCATCATGCTCTGCTATACCCTGTCCGGCCCGATCGGTTTCCTTCTGGGCTGGCCACGTCGGCGCCGGCTGGAGAAGGCCATGCGCAAGGGGCATGAGTCGCTGCGCCAGTGAGGCTGGTGCGCCGGGGGAAGGTTGTCGATGCGGAGAGGTTGGGCGGGCGTGTTTTTTCCCGCCTTTTCTCGTGCAGGCATGGTATCAACTGATGTCGTGCAGGAGCGGCTTCAGGCCGTTGGGGCCGATTTCCAGGGTCGCATAGCTGGTGCGGCTGGTGCCCTTGATCAGGGTGCCGGGATTGACGAACAGGATCTCCGAGCGAGTGGAGATGGCGGCTTGGTGGCTGTGGCCGTACAGCACCACGTTCGCTTCCAATTGGAGCGCGCGCTTTTCCAGCAGGTTCAGATCCCTCTTGACGCCATAGCGGTCACCGTGGGTCAGCAGGAAGCGGATCCCGGCGCACTCCCAGAGCAGTTCCCGCGGCACGGAGGGATGGTAATCGCAGTTGCCGGCTATGGCGATGACCTGGATACCGGTTGCCTGGTTGAGCAACTCTGCGTCTTCGCCTCCGTCACCCAGGTGGATGACCGCATCCAGGGGAGCGGCCGCGTCGCTGGCCCGGAACAGGAGCGGGTAGTTACCGTGGCTATCGGATGTCACCAAGATCTTCATGGCGCCAGTGTAGCAAATCGCATCTTTTAATGAAAATAAAAAGCGGGTCGTGACATGTCAAAAAAAATGCTGATGATCATCTCCGCGGTTGTCATCGTCCTGGGGGGGCTCTTCGTTGTTTCGATGCTGATCGCCAGGGTTCTCTTGGGTGATGCCGATGTGAAGATCGCCGGGAACCGGGGGGTAGGGCTGGTGGAAGTCAGAGGGATGATTCTCGACTCCCGGGAAACCGTCAGGCAGTTGCGCTATTTCCTCAAGCAGGACGAGATCAGGGCGGTGGTGCTGCGGGTTGACTCGCCTGGCGGCGTGGTGGCCCCCTCCCAGGAGATATGTGAAGAAGTCAGGAAGTTCGCGGCCCGGAAGAAGATTATCGTTTCCATGGGGAGCCTGGCCGCCTCGGGCGGCTACTACGTCTCTGCCCCGGCCACGCTGATCTATGCCAACCCCGGCACCCTCACGGCCAGTATCGGGGTGATCCTGAAACTCTCCAACATCGAGACGCTGATGGACAGGATCGGCATCAAGTCCCACACCCTGAAGACCGGCAAGTACAAGGACTCCGGTTCTCCGCTGCGCAAGCTGTCTGAAGATGACCGGGCCATGCTGCAGTCCGTGATCGACAGCACGCATGAACAGTTTGTCCGGGCGGTGGCCAGCGGCCGCAAGCTGCCTGTCCAGCAGGTGCGCAGGATCGCCGACGGCCGCATCCTCTCCGGCGAACAGGCTCTGGCCCTGAAACTGGTGGACCGCCTGGGAACGTTGCAGGATGCCATCGAGGAGGCAGGGAGGCTGTCCGGCATTGAGGGTGAGCCGGAGGTGGTGCTTCCCCCCCGGAAGAAGGTGAACTACTGGGATCTGCTGGCCGATGGGACCGAAGGGGCGCTGGAGAAGGCCCTGGGAAGGGCCAGCGGGGGCATGCTGCTGATGTACGGGAGGGAGTGAGGAAGTGAGGGAGGCCTGCTCCTTACCCCTTACCTCTGACGCCTAACCCTTTGTCCCTCACCGTCTCTCTTTCAGTTTGGCATGGGCGTCCAAGAGGATGCGCTCGGTGGTCTCCCAGTCGATGCAGGCGTCGGTGATGGAAACGCCGTACTTGAGCTGGCTGGTGTCCGTCGGTATCTTCTGGTTGCCGGCTGAGAGGAAGCTCTCCAGCATGACCCCCGAGATGGAGTTGTTGCCGTCCACGACCTGCTGGACGATGTCATCCAGCACCAAGGCCTGCCTCTGGTAATCCTTGTTGGAGTTGCCGTGGCTGCAGTCCACCATGATGGTGGGGAAGAGCTGGTTTTTCTCCAGGCACTCCTCCACGAGTCTGATGTCTTCGGCATGGTAGTTGGATTTGCGGCTACCGCCGCGCAGGACGATGTGCACATCCGGGTTTCCGGTGGTCTGGATGATGGAGGTGCGCCCCTCGCGGTTGATGCCAAGGAAGCTGTGGGGGTGCTGGGCTGCCTTCATGGCGTCCATGGCGATCTGCAGGTTGCCGTCGGTTCCGTTCTTGAACCCCACCGGAAAGGAGAGGCCGCTGGCCATCTCGCGATGGGTCTGGGATTCGGTGGTGCGGGCTCCGATGGCGCCCCAGCTGATCATGTCGGCAACGTACTCGGGCGTGATCGGGTCGAGCATCTCGTTGGCCACCGGCACCTCCAGGGCGGTTATCCAGCCCAAAAGGCCGCGGGCAATGCCCAGCCCCTTGGAAATCAGGTGGGTGTGGTTCATGTCCGGGTCGTTGATCAGCCCTTTCCAACCAATGGTGGTGCGCGGCTTTTCGAAGTAGACCCGCATGACCAGCAGCAACTGGTCGCTCACCCGCCGGGAGAGGTCGGCCAGTCGCCTGGCATACTCCTTGGCTGCCTCGGTATCGTGGATCGAACAGGGGCCCACAACCACCATCAGGCGCCGGTCGTTACGCTGAAGGATATCCTTGATCTGGCCGCGGCTCCTGCTGACGAAATCCCTGTCCTTTGCCGAAAGAGGGAAGACCTGGCGCAGTTCGGCCGGGGCGATGATGGGGGTGATTGCGGAGACATTCAGGTTGTTGGTTTTGATCATGGTTCATGGTCCGTTTTCGTGGATTTGCCGGCTGACCGGCTATTGTTATCGGTTTCACGGTGGTTTGTCAAAGGAGTTTTACTATGCGGCGGGCGGTCTTTCTGGACAGGGACGGTACCATCAATCAGGAGCGGGAGTATCTCCACCGCGTCGAGGATTTTTGCTTCATCGCCGACGTGCCCTGGGCCATCAGCCTGCTGAACCGGGCGGGATTCCTGGTGGTGGTGGTCACCAACCAGTCCGGCGTGGCGCGCGGCTACTACGCTGAAAAGGATGTGGAGGCGCTGCATCGCCACATCGCGGCCCAGTTAACAGCCGCCGGGGCACGGGTCGACTTCTGGCTGTACTGTCCCCATCATCCGGACGGCAGGGGGGCTTACGCCGTCTCCTGCTCCTGCCGCAAGCCGCTTCCCGGTATGCTGCTGGAGGCGGCGGACAGGCTGGACATCGACCTGGCCTCGTCGTTCATGATCGGCGACAAGCTGAGCGACGTAGAGGCCGGCCGCGCGGCCGGATGCAGTCCCATTCTGGTGCGCAGCGGATACGGCGCCGATGAGGAGTCCCGCCTCCCCCCCGGCGTTGCCGTGTACGATGACCTGCTGGCCGCGGCGATATCCCTTGCCGCCATGTGCGATGGTGTTTGACAGGTTTTTTTCCGCAGTGTAAATTTCACACTCATTTTTTCCAGGAGGTTTATGTCATGTCCCGTGGAATCACCAAGGGAATCGTGCTGGCAGGTGGAGCGGGAAGCCGTCTCTACCCCTTGACGCTGGTGTCCAGCAAACAACTCCAGCCGGTGTACGACAAGCCGCTGATCTACTACCCTCTGGCGACCCTCATGGCCGCTGGTGTCCGCGATATCCTGCTTATATCCACTCCCCACGATATCCCCCGCTTTCATGCGCTCTTGGGTGATGGCTCGCGCTGGGGGGTCTCCCTCTCCTACATGGTTCAGCCGGAACCGAAGGGGATCGCCCAAGCGTTTTTGCTCGGAGAGGAGTTCATCGCAGATCAGCCGGTTGCCCTGATCCTGGGGGACAACATCTTCTACGGCAGGATGCATCTGGACCGCATTATGGCCGAGTTTCAGTGGGGGGCGCGCATCTTCGGCTACCAGGTTCATGATCCCGAACGCTACGGCGTGGTGGAATTCGACTGCGCCGGCACGGTGCTCTCCATCGAGGAAAAACCGCAGAACCCAAAATCCAGCTACGCCGTGCCGGGGCTGTATCTGTATGACAACCAGGTGGTGTCCATCGCCAAGGCCATGAAACCTTCCGCCCGGGGAGAACTGGAAATCACCGACGTCAACCTGGAGTACCTACGCCGTGGCCAGTTGACCGTGGAGCGCCTGGGGCGGGGCATCGCCTGGCTGGACACCGGTACCCACAAGAGCCTGCTGGAGGCCAGCAATTTCATCGAAACCATCGAATCGCGCCAGGGGCTGAAGATCGCCTGCCTGGAGGAGATCGCCCTCAGGCTCGGCTTTATCGGCCTGACACAGATGCGGAAGCTGATCAGGGAGACTCCCGTCTCATCCTATGGCGACTACCTCCGGCGGGTCTGCGAAGAGGCGGAGCGCTGTGCGATCGCTTCCTGAGAGCGAGGCCCCAACCGGGCTGTGTTTGCCCGTCATTGTGTTCGCCGATCGCTTCCGGCCTCAGAAGCTGCGGCAGGAAGCGCAGCAGTCATATTTGGCTTGATACTCTGTCAACGGAGACGAATTCGGCTCTTTAGCCCACTCCCCCTCTTCGGATATACCTCTGCGGGTGGATATCCGTCATCGGGCGCATCCACGGGACTGATTGTTATGGACAACCTGAAAAAGTACGGTCTGATCGCGGTGATCTGTTTCGCGCTTCTCACTGCCCTGATCCTGTTTTCGTTGAATATCCCCCGCAACCGGGAGGCCAACGTCCTGGAACGCTGCGTTTTGACCCTTGTATCGCCGGTGATGTGGCCGGTAACCGCAATGGGCCGTTTCTGCTCTGACGGGTGGAATGACTATGTCAACCTGGTGGATGTACAGCAGGAAAACCAGAGACTGATCAGTCAGATTAAGGAACTGAACACGCACATCGTGCTCCAGAACGAGGCGGTGCTGGAAAACCGGCGCCTAGCCCGTCTGCTGGCCATGAAGGAGGCGCTGCAGGCGCCCACCCTGACCGCCTCGGTAGTGGGGGAGGATCTCTCCACCTGGTTCCGTACCCTGATCATTGACCGCGGCAGCAACAGCGGCCTGCGGGAGGGAATGGCGGTGGTGGCGGCGGACGGCGTTGTCGGGCAGATCATCAAGGTCGCCCCGGAGAGTTCGCGTGTTCTGCTGCTGACCGATCACAGCAGCGGTATTGCCGCCACCATCCAGCGCTCCCGCGCCAGGGGGGTGGTCAAAGGGAAGGGTGAGGGGCTCTGCACCCTGGAATTCACCACCCGCGAAGAGGATGTGAAGGTGGGCGACCAGGTGGTGGCCTCGGGTATCGGCGGTGTCTTCATGAAGGGACTGCCCATCGGAGAGGTGACCATGGTCAAGCGGGGCGAGTATGGCATCTTCCAGACCGTGACCATCCGCCCGGCGGTCAACAGCGACCATCTGGAAGAGGTCCTGGTGATTCAGCGGGGGGGGCTATGAATCATCGCGGCGCCCTGATTCTCTTCTTCTCCACCCTGACGGCCATCGTGCTTCAGTCCTCCCTGCTGCCGCTGTATCTGGTGGAAATGTTCAAGCCCGACCTGCTGCTGATCATCATGGTGGTGCTGGCCCTGCGCGTCTCTTATGGCACCGGCATGCCCCTGGCCTGGCTGCTGGGGATGGTCAAGGATGTGTTCAGCGGCCTCTACTTGGGGCTGAACGGTTTTTCCTTCCTGATCATCTTCCTCTTGATCAAGAGTGTGGCCGACCGCCTCTATACGGAGAGCGGCCTGCTGTTCGTGATGACGGTCAGCGGAGCGACCCTGGTCTGCATGCTCGTCAACCTCCTGCTGCTGGTGATGCTCACCGATTCCCCCAATCTGCTCTACACCATGGCCTCCGGGCTCTTTCCCCACCTGCTGGTCAACGCCTTCGCGGCTTCGCTGGTTGCCCTGCTCCCCCTGTTCTCATCGGAAGAGGAAGTTGCATGAAAGAGAAACGTTTCGTCCGTGAATTCATGGAGATGAAGCAACGCACCGTTCTGCTCTCCTTCATGGTTGCCGCCATCTTCTTCCTGCTGCTGCTGCGCCTCTGGCACCTGCAGATATTGAACGCCGATGACTACCGCAGCAAGTCCGAGGACAACCGGTTGCGCTTCGTGCCCATTGCCGCCTCCCGGGGCGCGATCATGGACCGCAACGCTACGGTGCTGGTCAGCAACCAGCCCTCCTTCAGCCTGGCGGTCGTCCCCCAGGAGGTGAAGGACAAGGAGGCCCTGCTGGACCAGCTGGTCTCGCTTTTGGGGGTCGACCGGGAGGAGCTTGCCGAGCGCTGGAAGAAGGGGCAGGGGAGGGCCAGATACTACCCGATCGTGCTGGCCGCCAACATCACCCGCGACCAGGTGGAGATCATCGAGGAGAACCATCTGCGTCTGCCGGGGGTGGAGATCGAGGTCAAGCCGGTGCGGCAGTATGCCAGCGGAATGCTGGCTTCGCACCTGATGGGCTACATCGGCGAGGTTTCCGAGGACGAACTTTCCCGGAAGGGGAACGAGGCATACAACCCCGGCGACTACATCGGCAAGAACGGTATAGAACGGGCCTGGGAGGCGGTGCTGCACGGCCGTGACGGCGGCCGGCAGCTTGAGGTGGATGCCCGCGGACGGGTCCTGCGGACCATCTCCGAGACTCAGCCCCTGGTGGGCAACAGCGTGGTGCTGACCATCGACGCCAGGATCCAGCAGGGGGCCGAGAGCGCCTTCGGTGAACAGGCGGGCGCAGCGGTGGCCATGGATGTGAACAGCGGCGAGATCCTGGCCTTTGTCAGCAATCCGGGCTTTGATCCCGCCCTGTTCAGCGGCAAGATGCCGCCGGATGTCTGGAAACAGTACCTGGAGGACAAGCGCCGTCCCCTGGAGAACAAGGCCCTGAGCGGCCAGTATCCCCCCGGCTCCACCTTCAAGATCATCACCGCCCTGGCCGGCCTGGAGAACAATCTGGTCGATGAAAACAGCAGCGTCAGCTGCTCCGGCGCCTACAGGATGGGGACCTCCACCTTCAAATGCTGGAACAGGCACGGCCACGGAAGCGTTAACCTGAAAAAGTCCCTGCGTGAGTCGTGCGACGTCTATTACTACCATCTGGGAGAACGGCTGGGGGTGGACCGCATCGCCGCCACGGCCAGGCAATTCATGCTCGGCTCGCCCATGGGCATCGGCCTGAAGCACGAAAAAGGGGGGCTGATCCCCAGCATCGCCTGGAAGCAGAAGCGCTTCGGGAAAGCGTGGATCCGCGGTGAAACCCCCTCGGTGTCCATCGGCCAGGGGTATGTGCTGATGACGCCTATTCAGCTGGCCTCCATGATCGCCACTGTGGCTAACGAGGGGACGATCTACCGTCCCCAACTGGTGAAACGGATCGTCGATGCCGATGGCAGGACGCTCAGGGAGTTCGGGCCGGAACGCATCGGAACCACCGGCATATCGGCGCGCAGCTTCCGCTTGGTGAAACAGGGGCTCTTCGCCGTGGTGAACGAGCGGGGCGGTACCGGCGGCGCGGCGCGTGTCGGCTATGTGACGGTGGCCGGAAAGACCGGTACCTCCCAGGTCGTAAAGCTGCGCGACAGCCGGGGAGGAATCCCCTACCAGTATCGGGATCATGCCCTGTTCGTGGCCTTTGCCCCCTTTGAGAAGCCGGAAATCGCCGTGGCGGTGGTCATCGAACATGGCGAGCACGGCGGTTCCGCCGCCGCGCCCATCGCCGGGCGCATCATACGGACCTGGTACGAGACAAAGCATCCCCCCAAACCGGTGGCCCGCCCTGTGGCTGAGAAAGAAACGGAGGCCGAAGAGGAGACGGACGAGGCTCCGGCGACGGAACAGCAGCCACACCCGGATGGGGAGGAACGCAATGATTGACCGCCGATTGTTCACCAACATCGACTGGACCCTGACCGCCCTGGCCCTGGTCATCTGCCTGGTGGGAATAGCCAACATCTACAGCGCCTCATTCTCCTATGCCCCGGTGGGCGATCCCTACTTCATCAAGCAGTTCTACTGGCTCTTCTTCGGCTTGTTCGTGGCCGTGGCGGTCTGCTGCGTGGATTACCACCTGCTGGAGGACTTCTCCTACTGGCTGTACGGTTTCGTTCTGTTTCTGCTGCTGATGGTGCTGCTTTTCGGACGGACCTCCATGGGCGCCACCCGCTGGCTGAACCTGGGGCTCTTCAGTCTCCAGCCGTCTGAACCGATGAAGATTGTTGTCATCGTGACCTTTGCCCGTTTCTTCAGCCGTTTTCACGCCGATGGCGGCATGACGGTGCGGGACGTGCTCATCCCCCTGGCGATACTGGCCGTGCCTGCGATGCTGATCATGAAGCAGCCGGACCTGGGTACCGCAACCCTGGTGATCCTGATCGCCTTCTCCATGGCTTTCTATGTCGGCTTGCGCTGGTCCACGGTGGTTACCTTCGCGCTGGTCACCATACCGCTGGTCTGGTTCTCCTGGGCCCAGTTGCTGCGCCCCTACCAGAAGAACCGGGTGCTGGATTTCCTCAATCCCGAGCGTTCGCGCCTGGGCAGCGGCTACCACATCATCCAGAGCAAGATTGCCGTCGGTTCCGGCGGTTTTCTGGGCAAGGGGTATATCAAGGGAACCCAGTCCCAGCTCCGTTTCCTGCCGGAACAGCACACCGACTTCGCCTTCTCGGTTTTCGCCGAGGAGTGGGGCTTTATCGGCTGTCTGATCCTGATCGCCCTCTACCTTTGCCTGGTGCTGTGGGGGCTGAACATTGCCCGGCGCTGCAACGACCGCTTCGGCAGCCTGCTGGCCATGGGGGTGACCGCCATGCTCTTCTGGCACATCGTCATCAACATGGGCATGGTGATCGGCCTGTTCCCGGTGGTGGGGGTGCCGCTGCCGTTCTTCTCCTACGGCGGGACCTCAATGATCACCTCCATGGTGGGGATCGGCATCCTGCAGAGCATCAGCATGCGCAGGTTCATGTTCTGAAATCGAAAGCTTTACGGGAGGCATTAGTGCTACTGCAGAATGAGCGTGAGGAGATCGTCCGTTTCGGCCGCAAAATGGTCAGTGCCCGGCTTACCTCGGGGACTGGCGGCAACCTGAGCGTCATCGACCGGGACGCTGGGCTGGTGGCCATCAGTCCCAGCGGGATGGAATACGACGAGACCGAGCCCGCGGATGTTCCGGTGCTGGACCTGGACGGCGTTGCCGTAACCGGGGAACGCAAACCGTCCAGTGAGTTCGGCTTTCACCTGGCGCTCTACCATGCCCGCCCCGACATCGGAGCCGTGGTGCACACCCATTCGGTCTACGCCACCACCATGGCCTGTCTGGGCTGGGAGATCCCGGCCGTGCACTATCTGGTGGCCTTCTCGGGACACAAGGTGCCCCTTGCCCCCTATGCCACCTTTGGCAGCCGGGAGCTGGCCGACAGCGTTGCCGGTTCCATCGGTGAGCACAATGCCCTGCTGCTGGCCAACCACGGCCTGGTGGCCGTGGGTCCCAACCTGGCCACCGCCTTTGCCGTTGCCGAGGAGATCGAGCTGGTGGCACAGATCTACTACCAAGCCAAGTGCATCGGCGAACCGGTCATGGTTCCCCAGGACGAGATGGAGCGGGTGATCGGCAAGTTCGCCGTGTACGGCCAGAGGGGGACAACCGGTTCGGGTGCTGGGGGTGTAAATAAATTCGACGCGGCTGGGCAAAACCGGGAAGAGGTGCACTGATCGCCATCATTTCCCAAACGTAAAAAAAGACGGTACCCACAGGTACCGTCTTTTTTGGTCAACGCGACGACTGCTTCCAGCGCTAGCGGTTTATGCGCCGTTTTCCGAATACCGCCAGCCCCAGCATGCCCATGCCCAGCAGAACCATGGTTCCCGGTTCGGGAACGGCTGCCACCAGCAGGCTTTGGGCATAGCCGCCATTCGAATCCATAAGATTTAATGCCTTGACGTCACCGATGACGTCATCTGAGGAATAGGCGTTCGAAAGCTTGTTAATCAGATCGTTGTGTTCGCCTCCGTATAAAACGGGAACCCCTTCATCCTCGGTTATCCAGATAAGCAGTTGCAGGGCCTCATTGGATGCTGCCGTGCCATAGGTGAAGTCTGGCACTTTGTCGTCGAGCGTGCCCTGCACGAAGTTCCAATATAACCATTTTGTCTTCTGATCCAGTTGGTCCCCATAAGGTGGCTGGGTTATGTTGGCTCCGCCCCGTTGTGCTGAATCACTTATTTCAGCTACTCTGAATGCGCTTTCGTAGTTAATGTATTCGTTGCGTTCAAGGCAGAACGTGCTGAATAACGATGTGGTTCGACTTGCACTGTTGTAGACGTAGAATTCACCTCCGCTGTATAGTCCCGGGCCATTGCCGATATACACGGTGTCATTCATCGCGACAGGATAGGTATAGGCCCCCGCGCTGGCTGCGAGGGAAAGTAGCAGTGTACCGACCAGAAATAGTGCCCTCACCATGCTTTTCATGACGTCCTCCTCTCAAGTAGTGTGCCTGTTCAGCACGATATGCCTCTGCGTATCCAGGTGGTTACTTTTTACAGGTAAACAGAAAGCATAACTGATGCCCACTTTTTAAGTGACTGAGTTCATTGCTGAATATAGTGAGAGGTCGGGAGGGGATCGGTATTCGTAAACTTTGTCGACAGCTAGGCTTCAGGCCTTTCGGACGCGTGTGGGCATGTCTCGAAACTGTGAAAGTAAAAATAGCCCTGTTTATAGATAGTTAACTTGGTGGGTTCGTGTCGTGTGGCGGTGGTGAGGTGGGAAGGATGGGGGAGGTGCTGTAAAAGTGTCGGTGTGGTTGACATTGTGGGCGGCAGCCGCTGTGTCCGTGCCGCTGGAAGACTGTTATCATATGTAAACTATTGTACTCTTTGTGATAGGGGCCAACCAGCCTGTTGAGCCGTAAACGTACAAAGCCTCCCCTGGCGCGGGAGGCTTTGTACGTTTGCTTCGAATTTCGCTGGAAAAGAGCTGATTACCTATTTCCCCTTTTCCTTGCGGTACGACTCGGCCAGGAGCGAGATGTAGTGCCGGGTCTTCTGGGCGTTGCCGAAGCGGTTGATGTTGTCCAGGAGCTGCATCATGCAGGCGGGACAGCCGACCGATACGGTGTCGGCGCCGGTCTTGTTGATATCCTCGGCCTTGCGTTTGCCGATGCCGGAGGCGGTCTCGTAGTGGGATACCACGTAGGAGCCGCCGCTGCCGCAGCAGGTGTCCGGGGCCGACATCTCCTTGAAGGTGACGCCGGGGATGCTCTTCAGGATCTCGCGCGGCTCGGCGAAGACCTTCATGGACTTCTTCAGGTGGCACGAGTCGTGGTAGGTCACCACCGATCTTACCTCACCCATGGGTTTGCGGAAGCTGATCACCTTGGTGAGGAAGGTGGAAATGTCGTAGGTGCGTTCGGCCCAGTGCTTGGCCTTTAGTCCGTAGACCGGGTCGGCGGCCAGGAGTTCCACGTAGTCGTGCTTCCAGGCGCCGCCGCAGGAACCGCAGCCGGTGATCAGGTAGTCGCTGCCGGTCTTATCGAAGGCGTCGATGTTGTTCCTGGCCAGGGTGCGTACCGTGTCGATATCGCCGTGCACCAGAACCGGCACGCCGCAGCAGGACTGATCCTTGGGTATGTGCACCTCGATGTTGTTCGCGGTCAGTACCTCGAT
Organism: Pelobacter propionicus DSM 2379; assembly: GCF_000015045.1. Taxonomy (GTDB): domain Bacteria; phylum Desulfobacterota; class Desulfuromonadia; order Geobacterales; family Pseudopelobacteraceae; genus Pseudopelobacter; species Pseudopelobacter propionicus. The sequence continues at coordinate 2,754,589 of NC_008609.1, read as the reverse complement.
CAGGTCCTGGCCGGCATCGGGATAGAAGTAGTTGAGGGAATCGCCGGTGAAGAAGGAGACCTTGAGCGCCGGCTTGTCCACCTTGATCACGTCCGGTACCCGGTCCCGCAGGGGGGTGACGGTCAGTTCCGGCATCTGCCGGTCGGCGTCGAAGCCGAACCCCTCGCCCAGGGAGGCAAAGGGTGAGCGGGGGGAGATCGCCTTCTTGGTCTTGTCGGTGCGGAAGACCAGCCCCTGCATGGCGGCGCCCACCTTCATGCCGGTATCGAACAGCTTGGGATGCTTCAAGGTGGAGAAGATCATCTTCTTCAGCCAGGGGAGTCCGTTCTTCCTCACCAGGGCAGCCCTGAGCGCCAGGACGATGCGGTCGAAGTTGACCTTGGTGGGGCAGTTGGTCATGCAGGACTTGCAGACCAGACAGTTGAAGACCATATGATAGACTTGTGGGTCGTCCAGGGAGAGCTCACCCGTCAGCACCGCGTCGGCAACCGCTATCTTGGAACGGGTGACCGCCGATTCCACCTTGTCGATGGAATACACCGGGCAGACCGCCATGCAGTTGCCGCATTTCATGCACTTGTCCAGTTCCTGCCTGACGATCTCCAGGTCGTCGTGGTATGTCGTGGTTGCTGTGGTTTTCGTATTCGCTGCTGCGGTCATGGTCATACCTCTTTCAGGGGAACCATCTTCCCGGGGTTTAACAGGTACTCGGGGTCAAGGGCTTCCTTCATGCTTCTCATCAGGTTCAGGCCGCTCTGGCCCAGTTCGTTCCCTAGGTACTTCATCTTGGCGATGCCGATGCCGTGTTCGCCGGAGAGGGTGCCGCCGAACCCCAGGGCCGCCTCGAAGATCTCGTCAACCGCCTTGTGAACCCGCGAGATCTCTTCCTTGTTGTACTTGTCGCACAGGATGGTGGGGTGCAGGTTGCCGTCGCCGGCATGTCCGAAGGTGCCTAAGGTCAGGTTGTACTTCTTGCCTATGTTCTCGCAGGCCACCAGCATATCGGTGATGCGGCTCCGGGGAACGGTGGCGTCCTCCAGGACAACGGTGTTGTTCAGGGATGCCAGGGCCGGCAGGGCGTTGCGGCGGGCGGTCCAGAGCTGGTCGCGCTCCTGGTCGGTATCGGCGGTGTGCAGGTCGCCGTTGTTAGTCTTGACCACGTTCATGACCGCCTCGGCCTCTGCCGTGACCACGTCCTGGGACATGCCGTCCACCTCGATCAAGAGCAGCGCCTTGGCATCGGTGGGCAGGCCGATGTTGGCGAAGTCCTCGACGGTGCGGATGGTCATCTGGTCCATGATCTCCAGGGTGGCGGGGATGACCTGGGCGGCGATGATGCCGGCCACTGCGTTGCCGGCGTCCTGCAGGGTCTTGAAGATGCCCATCATGCTGCGGCGGTACTTGGGGGCCGGGATCAGCTTGGCGGTGATCTCGGTGATGATGCCCAGGGTCCCCTCGGAGCCGACGAACAGGTTGGAGAAGTCGTATGCGGTGACGTTCTTGACGGTCTTGCCGCCGAAGCGGACTTTTTCACCGTTGGCCAGGACCACTTCCAGGCCCATGATATAGTTCTTGGTCACGCCGTACTTGAGGCCGCGCAGGCCGCCGGAGTTCTCGGCGCAGGATCCGCCCATGGATGCGGTGGTGACGGTGCCCGGGTCAGGCGGGTAGATCAGGCCGAAGGGGGCTACGGCGGAGTTCAGGGCGGCGATGACCACGCCGGGCTGGACCACGGCGGTCAGGTTGGCTGCATCGACGTCCAGGATCTTGTTCATCCTCTGCATGGAGAGCACGATCCCTTTCTTGAGCGGAATGGTGCCGCCGCTCAGGTTGGTACCGGAGCCGCGGGGGTAGATGGCGATCTTGTTGGCCCGGGCCAGGTTGACGATCTCCTGGACCATCTCGCTCGTGGTGGGAAGAACCACCACGTCCGGCGCCTGGCGGGGTACATCCGCCGTGGCGTCGTAGCTGTAGGCCACCAGATCCATCTTGCTGGTCAGTACGTTCTCTTTTCCGACCAGCGCCTCAAGTTTCTCGATTATCGACCTGTCAAGCATCTGCATCCTCCTCTGTTGAGTTCTGTGGGTAGTGCCAGGTTTGGAATCGTCTGCCATGGTAGCGGCACATCGTTTTATCTGTGGTGGTGATTTGGTTTAGTTGTATTACCAATTAACATGTGTATTGCTGGATGTCAAAATAATTTATCAGTTGTGCGCCGGCGCCGTACGGCTCTGTCTGTATAATAGTCGAACGTTTTCAAAGTGATGGGTGGTGGTGGCTGCCGCATTGGAGCATGCGTAGCCTTGACGGTGAGGGGCGCAGCCTGCGACTTGCCGGCCGGAACATGCCGATTGGAAACAAAGGTTGAGAGGGGGGGGCGATGACAGGGGCGGGAGCGCGTCCACCAGGGGCGGCGAAGGGAGCGCATTGATCCCCATCAGGTTGAAAATACTGTGGTATGGCCGGGAAAGTGTGCTATCAAGGGGAGGAGGAGGAACCACTATGAGCGATTCCGTCGAACGAGCCGATCTGGCGTCCTATGCCTGCAGCAGCGCCCTCTCCCTGGGCAGGAAGCATGTCGAGGAGTTCCGCGACAACCGCCCGGCCTTCGAGCGCGACCGGGACCGGATCATCCACTGCGCTGCCTTCCGCAGGCTGGAGTACAAGACCCAGGTGTTCGTCAACCACGAGGGGGACTACTATCGCACCCGGTTGACCCACTCCCTGGAGGTCTCCCAGATCGGCCGTGCCATCGCCCGAAAGCTCCATCTCAACGAGGAGTTGACCGAGGCGCTGGCCCTGGCCCACGACCTGGGGCACACCCCCTTCGGCCATACCGGCGAGGAGGTGCTGGACCGGTTGATGGAGGATTTCGGCGGCTTCGAGCACAACCTGCAGTCATTCCGTGTGGTGGACTCGCTGGAGGAACGCTACCCCGGCTTCAACGGACTCAACCTGACCTGGGAGGTGCGCGAGGGGATCATCAAGCATGCCAGTCCCTACGATGCCCCCCTGGATATCATGAAGGAATATCTGCCGGGGGTGGTGCCCTCCATCGAAGCCCAGATCATCAACTCTGCCGACGAGATCGCCTACAACAATCACGACATCGACGACGGGCTCAAGGCGGGGCATCTCTCCCTGGCCATGCTGGAAGAGGTCGACCTGTGGCGCCAGGTCAGCTCAGGGGTGCGGGGCAAATACCCTGCCATCGACGACAGGCGGCTGGTGTACCAGACCATCAGCGCCCTGATCGGCCTGCAACTCACCGACCTGTGCGCCATGATCGAGTCCAACCTGGAGCGCTTGGGCATCGTCACCACCGATGATCTGCGGCTGGTGAACAGCTGCGTGGCCCAGTTCAGCGACGATATTATCACCCGCAATGCAGAGTTGAAACGCTTCCTGTTCGAGAAGCTTTACCGCCACCATAAGGTGGACAAGATGCGGGTCAAGGCCGAGATCGTGATCACCCGCCTGTTCGAGACCTATCTCCGTTTCCCCAACCTTTTGCCGCCCAAGTATCAGGCCCGCTACCAGCGCTGCGGTCTGCAGCGGGTGGTCTGCGACTACATCGCCGGCATGACCGACCGTTTCGCCATGGACGAATACCGCCGCCTGTTCGAACCGTACGAGAGGATGTAGGCAGTGGACAGTGGACAGCGGTTTTACTGTACCCTGTACCCTGATCACTGATCACTGATCACTGATCACTGTTTTCCCCCAGCATCTGGGCGAAGAAGTCGGCTGCCATGGAGTCTGAATCCTTTGCCCCCTCCTGCTGTTCGCCCCCCTCGCTGTTCAAAAGATGCTCCGGTATTTCGTCCAGGAAGCGGCTGGGGTTGCGCTGTTCCACCGCCCCGTACTTCCTGCGCGTGCGGCAGCGGGAGATGGTCAGGTGGCGCCGGGCGCGGGTGATGCCCACGTAGCAGAGGCGCCGCTCCTCGGCCACCGTCGGGTCCTCCTCGATGGAGCGCTTGTGGGGCAGCAGGTCCTCCTCCATCCCCACCAGGAAGACGTGGCTGAACTCCAGCCCCTTGCTGGAGTGCAGCGACATGAGCGTGACCGCGTCGCGACCATGCTCCTTGTCGTCCTCGTTTGGTTTGTCCTCGTCCAAAAGCGAGATGCGTTCCAGGAAAGCGGACAGGGTGCCCTTGGGATTCTGCTCCTCGTACACGGCCAGGGAGTTGACCACCTGCTCGATGTTCTCGATGCGCTTTCGGGCCTGGCTTGCGTCGTTCAGGGTGCGGTACAGCTCATCCTCGATGCGCAGCCGGTTGAACAGGGCATTGACCTGCTCCCCCATGCGGATATTTTTGAACCCCTCCATTACCCCCCGCATCATGGCGTGGAACGCCTCCACCGCCTTCTTGGACGACTCGGATATGTCCGGGATATCCCGCACCCGTGCCAATGTCTGGAACAACGGCAGGTCGTGCTCCAGGGACCACTGGTTCAGCCGCACCAGCGTGTTGTCGCCGATCCCCCGGCGGGGGAAGTTGATGATGCGTAGGAGCGACGCCTCGTCGCTGGGGTTGTCGATCACCTTCAGGTAGGCGATGGCGTCCTTGACCTCCTTGCGCTCGTAGAACTGCTGGCCGCCGATGACCACGTAGGGGATGCGCTCCTGGCGCAGCTTCTCCTCGAAGGCCCGGCTCTGGGAGTTGGAGCGGTAGAGGATGGCCAGGTCCGACCAAGAGAGCTTGTCGCGGAACTGCTCCATCAGCATGCTCTCCACCACCTTGGCCGCCTCGTCCTCCTCGCTCCCGGCCACGATCAGGTCGATCTCGCGGCCCTTGCCCAGGGCGGTCCAGAGCGCCTTGTCCGTGCGCAGCTGGTTGTTTTTGATGACGCTGTTGGCGGCATCCAGGATGGAGCTGGTGGAGCGGTAGTTCTGCTCCAGCTTGATCACCCGGCAGCCGGCGTGGTCATGCTCGAAGTTGAGGATGTTGCGCACCTCGGCCCCGCGCCAGCCGTAGATGGACTGGTCGTCGTCCCCCACCACGCACAGGTTGCCGTGCAGCTTTGCCAGGAGCGAGATGAGCAGGTACTGGGAGGCGTTGGTGTCCTGGTACTCGTCCACCATGATGTGGCTGAAGCGCTTCTGCCAGTGCTCCAGGATGGCCGGGGTGGACTGCAGCAGCTTGACCGACAGCATGATGATGTCGTCGAAGTCGATGGCGTTGAAGCCTTTCAGCAGCTCCTGGTAGCGGGGGTAGACGCTGGCCGTGGCCAGCTCGATGCGGTCGTCACTGGTCGGTTTGAACTCGTAGGGCCCTACCAGCCGGTTCTTGGCGCCGGAGATGCGCCAGAGGATGCTGTCCGGGTCGCACTGCTTGGGGTCGATGTTGCGCTCGCGCATGGCCTGGCGCAGGACCCCGGCCTGGTCCGAGGATGAGTAGATGGAGAAGTTGGGTTTGAATCCCAGTGACCGGATGTCGCGCCTGAGGATACGCACCCCCAGGGAGTGGAAGGTGGAGATGATGATCCCCTCGGAACTTTTACCGGCCATGGAGGCGACCCGTTCGCGCATCTCGCGGGCCGCCTTGTTGGTGAAGGTCACCGCCAGGATATTCTCCGCCGGGACCTGTCTGTCCTTGATCAGGTGGACGATGCGGGTGGTGATGACCTGGGTCTTGCCGGAGCCTGCCCCGGCCAGGATCAGGAGCGGCCCCTCGGTGTGGCGCACTGCCAGGAACTGTTGCGGGTTGAGTTTCTTCATAGGGGGACAATGTGTAGCACAAAGGGGGGAGGGCGGGCAAATTTTGTTTGGGCAGGGTGTAAGATCAGGGAAGTGATGCAGAAAGGTGGAGGAACGGATGGGAAATAGCTGTGGGTGATCGAGCGTGAACCGTAAGCGGTGATGCGGGCTTTGCGGGGATTGACTGAGCTATGCCGTAATGTGTCATGGCGGCTGTCGTAGCGCGTTGACAGCAGTGGTGCCGTGGGGTATAGGTGAGAACATTTTTATGGCATGGGTAAATGATGGGGTGTGCGAGGGAACAGGGAAGAAAGGGATCATGCGGATAATTTCCTTCAGAAAAGGTGATCGTGATGAAAGAGAAGCATACTTCAAGGCCTTCGCGCACTGATTGGGGGCGGGTTACAAAGATGAAGGACGAAGAGATCGATTACTCCGACATCCCGCCCCTTCGCGACAACTTCTTTAAAGATGCCCAAATCCGCTGGCCGGAGAAGAAAAAACAGGTCACTCTGCGCATAGATCTGGATGTGATCGAGTTCTTCAAGAAACAGGGGAAAGGCCACCAATCCATGATCAATGCCGTTACATCGAGGACTGCGAAGTGCTGTAACCCCATCGAAATCAGTTATCAGGCGGAAGAAGGCAGGATCGTCTCGTTCCAGGCCGGGGTTCCATGAACTGGCGCGATATCAGGAAGCTGCGCAAGAAAGCCGTTGTCGCTACAAGAGCCGGCGTGCTATACATGGAATGCATCGAACCACAGGGGACACCCTGTGGTTTTATTTTTGCGCCAAACTGCTTTTGAAACCGCCATCCCTGATGTATTTACATAAGGAGTTCGATCAATGTCTTTTGAAACTCTTGGCCTGCGCGCCGAGCTGCTGAGCGCGATTGCCGCCCAGGGCTATACCAATCCGACCCCCATCCAGACCGGGGCGATCCCGGCGATTTTCGAGGGCTGCGACCTGCTGGCCGGTGCCCAGACCGGCACCGGCAAGACTGCGGCGTTTGCCCTGCCGATCGTGCAGATGCTGGGTGAAAATATTCCCCCGGACAAACGCCGCCGGCCGCGCGCGTTGGTCCTGGTTCCGACCCGCGAGCTGGCGGCCCAGGTCAGCGAGCAGATGAACAATTACGCCCGCCGCCTGTCGCTGCGCTCCACGATGATCTACGGCGGGGTGAACATCCAGGCGCAGATCGAACGGCTGCACCGCGGCGTGGATATCGTGGTCGCCACGCCGGGGCGGCTGCTCGATCACGCGGAACGGGGCACCGTGAACCTTTCCCGGATCAAGTTTCTGGTGCTGGACGAGGCCGATCGCATGCTTGATCTGGGATTTATCGACGCTATCCACAAGGTGGCGCAGTATCTGCCGGTCAAGCGCCAGACTCTGCTCTTTTCGGCAACCTATTCCCAGAGCATCAAGCAGCTGGCCGACGAGCTGCTCAATCAGCCGCGGCGGATCGAAGTGGCGCGCCGCAATATCGCCGCCGACGCGGTTACCCAGGCGGTCTATCAGATCGAACGTAGCCGCAAACGGGAAATGCTCTCGTTCCTGATCCGCACGGGGAGATGGAATCAGGTGCTGGTCTTCGCCCGCACCCGTTACGGCGCGGACAAGCTGACTGAAGAATTGCTCCTTGACGGGATCAAGGCTTCCGCCATTCACAGCAACAAGAGCCAGTCGCTCCGGACGCGTACCCTGGCGGAGTTCAAGCGGGGTGAGTTTCGCGTGCTGGTGGCGACCGATGTGGCGGCGCGCGGGCTCGACATCGAGCGCCTGCCGCATGTGGTGAATTACGATCTGCCCCAGGTTCCCGAAGACTATGTGCATCGGATCGGTCGCACCGGCCGGGCCGGAGAGGACGGGGTGGCTCTCTCGCTGGTCAGCCGGGAAGAGCAGCCGCTGCTGCAGGCGATTGAGAAACTGCTCAAGTATGCCATCCCGCGTCAGACCCTGGCGGAGTTCCCGCAGTATGCGGCCAAACGGAGTATCGAGGTAAAGGAAAGCAAGCAGGCCAAGGAAAAGTCCAAGGCTAGGAAGACACGGGAAAAGCTGACGCAGGCTCCGGAAAAGACCAGGACTTCCCGACGAAAAAAAGTCGTGGAAGAGAGGCCCGCCCCCAAAACCGGTCGCCGGGGGGCCAGGTCGTAACCCAATGGATCGCTCGTCACGCAATCGGCTTACCGAAAAACTCCTCCATAAATTTACCGGAGACACCCTGTTTGACACCATCGCCCGGGCGGTCTGTCGTGCCGGTTGTCTGCCGCGCAAGGAGCTGTACGAAGCATGGGAAGTTGCAAGGCGGGTGCGACGGCGCTTCAGAGGGGGGCGGATAGTCGACCTTGCCTGTGGTCACGGACTGCTGGCGCAGATCCTCCTGCTGCTTGACGACAGTTCTCCTGTGGCCCTGGCTGTTGATCGGCAGATCCCGAAGAGTGCCGTCGCCCTGGCAGTAGCGATGAACGATTGCTGGCCGCGTTTGAAGGACAGAATCCGGTTTGTCGAGACGGATCTGCGGGAGGTAGTGTTGCATCACGATGATCTGATAGTCTCGGCGCATGCCTGCGGCGGACTGACGGACCTGATACTCGACCGGGCGGTTGAAGCACGAGCCAGAGTTGCAGTGTTGCCCTGCTGTCACGATCTCAAGGGTGCCGATCTCGGTGGCCTGGAGGGCTGGCTGCCTGGTCCGCTGGCAATGGATGCAGTCCGCGTGTTCCAATTGCGCTCCCAGGGGTACCGTGTGTTCACCCAGCAGATCCCGGGGGATATCACGCCGAAAAACAGACTGCTGATCGCTGAGCCGGAACTCACTCTGGGAGTAAAGCTGGACAACTGGCAGTGGCGGACGGAACGTTTTTTAGGATAATCCGGGTTTCAGGCCGGTTATTGAAACCGATCCAATTCCCCATGCATAACCAAACAACATCGTTGACAACACTCTTAATGGTGTGGTTAAGTGTGTTATGAAGAGTGTCATGGGGGTTCGTCATGCCGCATATATCTGCAAACGATTTGAAAGTTAAAGGGGTTTCCGCAATTGAAGCCATGCTTGCCACGCAGCCGGAAGCGGTTATTTCAGTTCGCGGCAAGGAGCGGTTCGTGGTGATGAGTATGGACCATTATCATTATCTGCGCGAGTGTGAACTGGAAGCCGCTCTTGCACAGACCCGTGCCGATCTTGCCGGAGGGCGTTTTGTCAAAGAGAGCGCCGAAGATCACCTGGCCCGCCTCAAGGGCGCTTGATGAGTTGGTCTTTGGTATTTACCGAGCAGTACGAAAAACGTGCCCTGCGTTTTCTGAAACGCCATCCGGAGCTTGAAAAACAGTATCTGAAAACCCTGCAACTTCTGGAGGCTAACCCTCTCCATCCCTCATTGCGCCAGCATCCGCTTTCAGGACGACTTGCCGGTTTGCACTCGGTTTCAATCAACCTGTCTTATCGCATCACGCTGGAGTTTCTGATGAAAGACCAGGAAATTATTCCGGTGAACGTTGGCGACCACGATTCGGTGTACTGATACTGCTTAAAAGCCGGTCTTTTACGGCTCCCCCTCCTGATATCGACGTGCCATTGGATACCTCTTTCACTACACGACAGGATTGGTTTCGGTCCGCATATGAATGAACAACCTCCATTTGACATAGTCCTTCGGGAGCAGCAGCGCCTGTCCGAACTGCTCAGCTCCATCGAGGAGACGGCCCGACAGAACAGGACCAAGATCGCCAATCATGAAACTTACATGGCTGAACTGAAGAAGGAACGCCTGGACTCCGTCAGCTGGCGCGAAAAAAACTCGCTGACGGAAAAACTGATCGAGAACGACGCGTTTGATCCTGCCAAATATCTTGCCTCCTTCCAGATGACGGACAGCCCGTACTTCGGCATTGTGGGGATCAACGACTGCGACAGGAGGCTCGGAGCCCGAGAATATCGGATCGGCAAGCAGGGCTTTGTCTCCCATGACAACCGGGCTTTGGTCGTTGACTGGCGAAAAGCCCCCATCTCCCGCTTTTTCTATGACTATGAGCTGGGGGATGAGTACTGCGAAACCATTCAGGGCAAAGAGCGGGAAGGGGTGATAACCCGGCGTGACACGGTGGAGATCGCGAAACGCCGGCTGCGGCGCATGGAGTGCGGCGATGATGTGTTTGAGCTAGCCGGCGGCGGATGGGTGAAAAACCCAAAGCAGTATCACTCGACCACCGACACCAAGCTGGCCAACCAGGACCACCGCATGGTGGATATCGTTTCGCTCATCTCTCCCGATCAGTTCCATATGATTACGGCGGAAGCCACTGACGGCTGTACCCTGATCACTGGCGGTGCCGGCAGCGGCAAGACGGTGGTGAGCCTCCACCGGCTGTCGTGCCTGCAGTTCAACGACCCGGACCGGTTCACCCCTGAGCGCTGCCTCGTCCTCATGTTCAACAAGGTGCTCCGCAACTACGTCCGGCAGACCTCTGCCGACCTGCTCGGCACCACGCGGGTGGACACGTTCAGCGCCTGGGCCCTGAGCGCCATCACCGCCCTGACCGGCAAGGTCATCAAGCCGGTTGTGGGCGATGCCCTGACGGCTCGGAAGAAATCGTCACGCCTGTCCGCATTGCTGGCCCGCTATGTCAGGGAGGTGCAGGAGGTGGAGCCGCTTCAGGATCTGTGGCGGTTTTACGGCCAGCCGTACGTCCTGGATGCCCTGTTTGTGGATGGAACGGGGAGAGAAGAATTTCTGGCAGACCTGCGCCTGCGCTACTCGGTCAGAAGCCAGGCAGTGTCGTTTGCCGACCTGAGCGTGCTGCTCAGGCTCTGTCAGCTGCGGGAAAATGAGGGTCCGGTCCGTGAGGCCCTGGACTGGTACGCCCATATCATTGTGGATGAGGGGCAGGACCTTTCGCTCCTGGAGCTGGAGGCGATCCTCGCGGCAACGGACAGGCATAGCAGCATAACCCTCAGCGCCGACAGCAGACAGAAGATTTTGTCCTGGGTGGATGCGGCCGACTTCGATCTGTTCCGCACGAACCTGAAGGAGGTCGGGGTGAGCAACGAGACCCTGTCCGTTTCCTACCGCTGCCCCACGGAGATCATGGCCCTGGCCGCTAGGATCAGCAACCGTGACAGCGAGCAGGTGGGCAGGCATTCCGGCGCCCTGGAGTACCACAGGGCAGAGGATGAGGAGGGTGCACTGGCGCTGTTGCGCCGGTTGGTTGAACAGCTGACGTCCGAGGACAGGAACAGCCTGACCGCCGTCATCTGCAAGAAAAAGTCGGACGAGAAGATGCTCCACAAGGCCCTGGCCGGTATACCCGGGCTGCATCAACAGGGTGAGTTGACCTTCGAGCCGGGAGCCCTGGTCACCATCGCCCATCAGGTGAAGGGAGTGGAATTCGCCAACGTGATCCTGTACGACCCGAATTCCAGGAATTTCAGGAAGTCCGCCCTGGACCGGAATCTGCTCTATGTCTGCGTTACCCGCGCCAGCAGGCGTCTGGACATCGTGTACTGGAGGGAGCTTGCCGCGGGGCTGGCGTAAGTGAACTTTTCAGTAAGCGGAGTCCTTTGCCATGACACTTTATGAGGCTGTTTGATAAGGGGTGGCGACTGGCCTGGCACCCGCCTCGAATCACGGGGCAGGGGACGACGATGAACGACAGCATCTTTCCGGCCGCTGGCAAAACTTCCTTGACCTGGCCGGCATGGGGTGATAGTCTTCCAAAGCTCAAACGCACACTGCTCTGAACCTTTTAATCCAGTCCGAGAGGCTGGCAAGGGTACCAATCGATGACCAGCCGAATAATTCATAGGACAGAAGAGTCTTGCCGCGCGTGCACGGTGAGGCTCTTTTTTTATGTCTACGCGAGGTGACGACATGGCAGACGAAAAGACCGTGATTCTGGACAACTCCGGCATAAAACGGGCCTTGACCCGCATTTCCCACGAGATTCTGGAGCGCAACAAGGGGCTGGATGACGTCGTCCTGATCGGCATCCGTTCCGGCGGGGCCTTCCTGGCAACGGAACTTGCCGCTACCCTTGAGGATATCGAAGGGATAAAGCCGGCGGTGGGGACGGTGGACATCACCCTCTACCGTGACGATGTGGGCAGCAGCCAGTCCCGCCAGCCGGTGGGCAGGACCGACATCCCCTTCTCCGTGGAGAACAAACGGGTCGTGCTGGTGGATGACGTGCTCTGTACCGGCCGCACCATTCGCGCCGCCATGGACGCCCTGATGGACCACGGCCGGCCCCGCTGCATCCAGCTGGCGGTGCTGATCGACCGGGGGCACCGCGATCTCCCCATCCGGGCCGACTACGTGGGGCGCAACGTGCCGACCAGCATGAAAGAGAACGTTCAGGTTATTTTCGACGCCGCCAACCATGCGTGCGAAGTGCTGTTGGAAAAATAGGGGAGGGTGGCATGGCGAACTTCAAACACAAGGACATCATCGCGCTGCAGGACCTGACCAAACAGGAGATCGAACTGCTGCTGTCCACGGCGGAGAGCATGCGCGAGATCAACAATCGCGACATCAAGAAGGTCCCCACCCTGCGGGGCAAGACCATCGTCAACCTGTTCTACGAGTCCTCGACCCGTACGCGTACCTCCTTCGAACTGGCCGCCAAGCGGCTCTCGGCGGATACGGTGAACATCTCTCCCTCCACCAGCTCCGCCACCAAGGGGGAGACCCTGGCAGACACTGCCCTGAACCTGCTGGCCATGAAACCGGACATCATCGTCATGCGCCACTCTGTTTCCGGGTCGCACTACTTCCTCTCCAAAAAACTCCCCTGCTCGATCGTCAATGCTGGGGACGGCGTCCATGAGCACCCCTCCCAGGGGCTCCTTGACATGCTGACCATGAAGGACCGCTTCGGCCGCCTTGACGGGCTGAAGGTGGCCATCGTGGGGGACATCAGCCACAGCCGGGTGGCCCGCTCCAACATCCAGGGGCTGACCAAACTGGGCTCCCAGGTCTTCCTGGCCGGTCCCCCGACCATGATGCCCCCCGGCGTGGAGCGCCTGGGCAACGTCACCGTCTGCGACTCGCTGCGAGAGGCCATCCAGGATGCCGATGTGGTCATGATGCTGCGCATCCAGCAGGAGCGCCAGGGCAAGACCCTCATGCCCAACGCCCGCGAGTATGCGCGCTATTTTGGCCTCAACCCGGAGAACCTCAAGCTGGCCAAGCCGGATGCCATGGTCATGCACCCCGGCCCGATCAACCGCGGGGTGGAGATGGCCAGCAGCGTGGTGGATGGCGACCAGTCCTGGATCCTGAAACAGGTGGAGAACGGCGTGGCCGTCAGGATGTCCATGCTCTACCACGTCTGCGAAGGGGAGCTGGAATAAACCGGTTCGTGGTTCAAGGTTCAGGGGGCGTGGATTAAACCTTGAGCCTCGAGCCTCGAACCTGGAACCAATATAATGAGGTGATGACATGAACCTTCTGATACAAAACGGCCGGGTGATCGACCCCTCCCAGGGGCTGGACGAAGAGCTGGACCTGCTGGTGGAAAACGGTCTGGTGAGGGAGATGGGCAGGGGGCTCACGGCTCCGGCCGGTGTAGAAATAGTTGATGCGGCAGGATGCTGCGTGGTTCCCGGACTGGTGGACATGCACGTGCATCTGCGCGAGCCGGGGCTGGAGTACAAGGAAGACATCGAGAGCGGCTCCCGGGCGGCCGTGGCCGGTGGTTTCACCTCCATCGCCTGCATGCCCAACACCAAGCCGGTGATCGACAACAAGGCTCTTGCCCGCTACGTCATCGCCAGGGGCAGGGAGGCCGGGTTGTGCAACGTCTTCCCCGTCGGCTGCCTCACCGCCGGATCCAAGGGGGAGCGGCTGGCCGAGATGGGCGAACTCAAGGAGGCCGGCTGCGTGGCCGTGTCCGATGACGGCCGGCCGGTGGTCAACGCAGAGCTGATGCGTCGTGCCCTGGAGTACGCCCGCGGCATGCAGATTCCGGTCATCTCCCATGCCGAGGATCTGTCGCTGGTGGGGGAGGGGGTGATGAACGAGGGCTTCACCTCCACCGAGTTGGGGCTGAAGGGGATTCCCCGGGTAGCCGAGGACATCGCCATTGCCCGCGACGTCATGCTGGCCGAGTACACCAATTCCCCCATCCACATCGCCCACGTCTCCACCAGCGGAGCGGTGCGCATCATCCGCAACGCCAAGCTGCGGGGGGTGAGGGTGACCTGCGAGACCGCGCCGCACTACTTCACCCTGACCGACGACGCGGTGCGCGGCTACAACACCAACGCCAAGATGAACCCGCCGCTCAGGGAGGCCGACGACGTGGCGGCAATCAGGGCCGGACTGAGCGACGGCACCATTGACGTCATCGCTACCGACCACGCCCCGCACCACCTGGACGAGAAGGACGTGGAGTTCAACGTCGCCGCAAACGGCATCATCGGCCTGGAAACGTCGCTTCCTTTGTCGCTGGCGCTGGTGGAGCAGGGGGTGCTGACCATGAGCCAGCTGGTGGAGCGCATGTCCTGTTGCCCCTCCCTGATCCTGGGGCTGGAGCGGGGAACGCTGGCAAAGGGCGCCGTGGCCGACATTACCCTGATCGATCCGACTCTCCCGTGGGTCGTGGAGGCTGACAAGCTGGCCAGCAAATCCACGAATACTCCCTGGATGGGACAGGAGATGAAGGGGGCTGCCGTTGCCACCATCGTGGCCGGCAGGGTGGTGTACAGGCGGTAAGAGATAACGCTCACGGGAAGTACGCGAAGATTGCAGGGGAACGCAGGATGATGAAGAGCGGTTTTCTTCGTGCGCTTCGTGCCTTCGTGTGAGTCTGCTGTTTTTCGGATTTTACAGAATTTCTTTGGAGTCACTATTATGAAAGCATTACTGGCGCTCGCCGACGGGCGCATCTTTGAGGGGAAATCATTCGGAGCGGGAGGCGAGGCCCGCGGAGAGGTGGTGTTCAACACCGCCATGACCGGCTACCAGGAGGTGTTGACCGACCCCTCCTACAAGGGGCAGATGGTCACCATGACCTACACCCAGATCGGTAACACCGGTATCAATGCCGAGGATATCGAGAGCCGCGGCCTGTTCCTCTCCGGCTTCATCGTCCGCGAGTACCAGGAGTGCTACTCCAACTGGCGGGCCTGCATGAGCCTGGACTCCTACCTCAAGGAGAACGGCGTGATCGGCATCCAGGGGATCGACACCCGGGCGCTCACCCGCCACCTGCGGGACAAGGGTGCCCAGAACGGCATCATCTCCACCATTGACCTGGACCGGGAGAGCCTGGTGGCCAAGGCGCGGGCCATCCCCAGCATGGCCGGCCTGGACCTGGCCACGGGCGTCTCCTGCGACAAACCCTATCACTGGACCGAGGGGCTCTGGGACCTGAAGGACGGCTATCCCCAGGTGGATCCCGTTACGCTCAAGTACAAGGTGGTGGCCTACGATTTCGGCATCAAGTACAACATCCTCCGCTGCCTGGTGGACGCCGGCTGCGACGTGACCGTGGTGCCAGCCTCCTTCCCGGCGGAAGAGGCGCTGGCCATGAACCCGGACGGTGTCTTCCTCTCCAACGGTCCCGGTGACCCGGAACCGTTGGTGGCGGTGCAGGAGGAGATCAGGAAGATGATCGGCAGGAAACCGATCTTCGGTATCTGCCTGGGGCATCAGCTCTTGGGGCTGGCCCTGGGTGGCAAGACCATGAAGCTCCCCTTCGGCAACCACGGCTCCAACCTGCCGGTCATGGACATGGCCACCCGCAAGGTAGAGATCACCTCCCAGAACCACGGCTTTGCCGTTGACCTGGATTCCCTGGGGGATGCGGCCTGCCTGG
Source organism: Pelobacter propionicus DSM 2379 (assembly GCF_000015045.1). GTDB lineage: Bacteria > Desulfobacterota > Desulfuromonadia > Geobacterales > Pseudopelobacteraceae > Pseudopelobacter > Pseudopelobacter propionicus. The sequence goes on along the minus strand of NC_008609.1, from coordinate 2,739,064 downwards.
GGCACGAGAACCTGAACGACCAGACCGTGGAGGGAATCAGCCACTGCACGCTTCCGATCTTCTCGGTGCAGCACCACCCCGAGGCCTCTCCCGGCCCCCACGACTCCCACTATCTGTTCGGCCGCTTCGTGGAGATGATGGAACGAAACCGGTGAGGAGCGAGGAGTGAAGAGTGAGGGCCGACGTAACGCATGATCCGACAAACTGCTCCCCGGTTCCCGGTTCCCCGTCCTACCTGGAACTCTTCCATTCCGGTGAGCTGCTTGAGCGGGTCCGTGAGGCATACAGGAGGCTCCGCTCCTGCGACCTCTGCCCCCACGACTGCGGGGTGGACCGCATCGGGGGAGAACGGGGAATCTGCGGCGCAGGGCTGCTGCCGAAGATCGCCGCGGCCAGCGTGCACAACGGGGAGGAACCGCCCATCTCCGGCGATCATGGGTCGGGTACCATCTTCCTCAGCGGCTGTTCCTTACGTTGCCGCTTCTGCCAGAACTTCCCCATCAGCCAGCTGGGTAACGGTCAGGAGCTGACCACCCGCGCCTTGGCCGAGAGGATGCTGCGCTTGCAGCGCCAGGGGGTGCACAACATCAACTTCGTCACCCCCAGCCACTACCTGCCCCAGATTCTGGCTTCCCTCTGGCTGGCCATCGTGCTCGGTTTCCGGTTGCCCCTGGTCTGGAACAGCAGCGGCTACGAGAAACCGGATGCCCTGGCCCTGCTGGAGGGGGTGGTGGCGGTCTATCTGCCGGACATGAAGTATGCGGATGACGAAACAGCCTTGCGGCTCTCCAATGCCCCCGGCTATTGCCGCAGCAACCGCCTGGCGGTGGCCGAGATGCTGCGCCAGGTTGGGCACCTGCGGCTGGATGAGCGGGGAGTAGCGACCGGCGGGATGATCATCCGTCACCTGGTGCTGCCCGACAACCTGGCCGGAAGCGATGAAACCCTGGCCTGGATCGCCGAGAACCTGGGCAGGGAGACGCACATCTCGCTCATGCGGCAGTACTTCCCCGCCCACCTGGCCGCCGAGACCCCCGGGATCTGCCGCAAGATCACGGATGATGAGTATGAGCGGGCAGTGGAGTGGCTGGAAACGTGCGGCCTGGAGAACGGCTGGGTGCAGGATTAGATGCGTACCGTTGTTCTTTTAATCATATCCAACGTGTTCATGACCTTTGCCTGGTACGCCCACCTAAAAAACCTGCGCACCCGGCACTGGCTGATAGCCGTTGCGGTCTCCTGGGGCATCGCCTTCTTCGAGTACCTGATCCAGGTGCCGGCCAACCGCATGGGCTACGGTAGGTTCAGTCTGGCGCAGCTGAAGATCCTGCAGGAAGTCATTACCCTGGCCGTGTTCGTCCCCTTTGCGGTGCTGTACATGGGGACCAGCCTCAACTGGAACTACCTCTGGGCCGGCTTTTGTCTGGCCGGAGCGGTGTTCTTCATTTTTAGGTAATTTTTAGAGAAGGAGTTATACATACATGCCAAAACGTACAGACATTAAAAAGATCCTGATCATCGGCGCCGGCCCCATCGTCATCGGTCAGGCCTGCGAGTTCGATTACTCCGGTACCCAGGCCTGCAAGGCCTTGAAAGAAGAGGGGTATGAGGTGGTGCTTCTGAACAGCAACCCGGCCACCATCATGACCGACCCGGACTTCGCCGACCACACCTACATCGAACCGGTCACCCCGGAGATCCTGGCCAGGATCATCGAGAAGGAACGTCCCGATGCCATCCTGCCCACCCTGGGGGGGCAGACCGCCCTGAATACCGCGGTGGCCGTGGCCGAGAGCGGGATCCTGGAGCGCTTTGGCGTTGAGCTGATCGGCGCCAAGCTTCCTGCCATCAAGAAGGCCGAGGACCGCACCCTGTTCAAACAGGCCATGGAGAACATCGGCCTGGCAATTCCCCGTTCCGGCCTGGCCCACAACCGCCAGGAGGCCATGGATGTCATCACCTGTGTGGGCTTCCCGGCCATCATCCGCCCCTCTTTCACCCTGGGGGGGAGCGGCGGCGGCATCGCCTACAACATGGAGGAGTACGAAAAGATGGCCGTGGCCGGCATCGACGCCTCCCCCACCGACGAGATCCTGGTGGAGGAGTCGGTCATCGGCTGGAAGGAGTACGAGCTGGAGGTGATGCGCGACACGGCCGACAACGTGGTGATCATCTGCTCCATCGAGAACCTGGATCCCATGGGGGTGCACACCGGCGACTCCATCACCGTGGCGCCGGCCCAGACCCTGACCGACAAGGAGTACCAGATCCTGCGGGACGCGTCCCTGAAGATCATCCGTGAGATCGGCGTGGACACCGGCGGTTCCAACATCCAGTTCGGCATCAACCCCAATGATGGCCGGTTGGTGGTGATCGAGATGAACCCGCGCGTCTCCCGTTCCTCGGCCCTGGCCTCCAAGGCCACCGGCTTCCCCATCGCCAAGATCGCAGCCAAGCTGGCGGTGGGCTACACCCTGGACGAGGTCACCAACGACATCACCCGCGAGACCCCGGCCTGCTTCGAGCCGGCCATCGACTACGTGGTTACCAAGATTCCGCGCTTCACCTTCGAAAAATTCCCGGCCGCCAATGCCACCCTGACCACCCAGATGAAGTCGGTGGGGGAAGTCATGGCCATCGGCCGCACCTTCAAGGAGTCGTTGCAGAAGGCGCTGCGCTCCCTGGAAATCGGCGTCTCCGGCCTGGACTCGCGTCTGTTCGACCTGGGCGCCGAGACCCGTCGCGCCCTGACCGCCAAGGAGCAGCAGCTCCTGCTGGAGAAGCTGCGCATCCCCAACAGTGAGCGGCTCTGGTATCTGGCCGATGCCCTGCGCAGCGGCATGACCGTGGAGGATATCTTCCGCCACACCGCCATCGACCCCTGGTTCCTGCACAACATCCGCCAGATCGTGGAAAAGGAGGAGGAGCTGAAGCGTCTCGACCCTGCTGCCCTGTCGCGGGACGAGCTGTTCGAGGCCAAGCAGTTCGGTTTTGCCGACAAGACCCTGGCCAAACTCTGGAACAGGAGCGAAGACGAGGTGCGTTCCTTACGCCTCTCCCTGGGAGTTAAGCCGGTGTACAAGCGGGTGGATACCTGCGCCGCCGAGTTCGTGGCCCACACCCCCTACCTGTACTCCACCTACGAGGAGGAGTGCGAGGCCGAGCCCACCGACCGCAGGAAGATCATGATCCTGGGGGGTGGCCCCAACCGCATTGGCCAGGGGATCGAGTTCGACTACTGCTGCGTGCACGGCGTGTTCGCCCTTGCCGAGGACGGCTTCGAGACCATCATGGTCAACTGCAACCCGGAGACCGTCTCCACCGACTACGACACCTCTGACCGGCTCTACTTCGAGCCGCTGACCCTTGAGGACGTGCTCTCCATAGTGGCGGTTGAGAAGCCCTTCGGCGTGATCGTGCAGTTCGGCGGCCAGACGCCGCTCAAGCTGGCCGTGGCCCTGGAGAAGGCCGGCGTGCCGATCATCGGCACCTCCCCCGATGCCATCGACCGGGCCGAGGATCGGGAGCGCTTCCAGGAGATGCTCTTCAAGCTGGAGCTGCTCCAGCCGGAGAACGGCATTGCCCGCTCCTTCGAGGAGGCCGAGAAGGCGGCCGAGCGCATCGGCTACCCGGTGGTGGTGCGCCCCTCCTACGTGCTGGGGGGGAGGGCCATGGAGATCGTCTACGACGTGGACAACCTGCGGCGCTACATGACCACAGCGGTGCAGGCCTCCCCCGAGCACCCGATCTTGATCGACAAGTTTCTGGACGAGGCCATCGAGATCGACGTGGATGCCCTCTGCGACGGTACGGAGGTGGTGATCGGCGGCATCATGGAGCACATCGAGGAGGCCGGCATCCACTCCGGCGATTCGGCCTGCTCCCTTCCCCCCTACTCCATCTCCCCCGAGATGGTGGCCGAGATCCGTCGCCAGACCTCTCTCATGGCCCTGGAGCTGAACGTCAAGGGGCTGATGAACGTGCAGTATGCCATCAAGGATGGCAGGGTTTACATCCTGGAGGTCAATCCCCGCGCATCGCGCACCGCCCCCTTCGTTTCCAAGGCCACCGGCCGCCCCCTGGCCAAGATCGCGGCCCGAATCATGGCGGGAAAAAGCCTGAAGGAGCTGGGGGTGTCCGGCGACATCGTGCCGCGCCATGTGTCGGTCAAGGAGGCGGTCTTCCCCTTTGTCAAGTTCCCCGGTGTGGATACCCTGCTGGGGCCGGAGATGAAATCCACCGGCGAGGTCATGGGCATCGGCGACAGTTTTGCTGACGCATTTGCCAAGGCGCAACTGGGCGCCAACGTCAGGTTGCCGCTCAAGGGGAACGCCTTTATCAGCGTGCGCAATGCCGACAAGAAACATGTTGTCACTGCTGCTGAAAAGTTGTATAAGGCTGGTTTTGGCATCCTGGCCACCGACGGTACCGCCTCCTATCTGGCGGAAAAGGGGATCCCGGTCAAGCGGATCAACAAGGTGCTGGAGGGGCGGCCCCATGTGGTGGATGCCATCAAGAACGGCGAGATCAACCTGGTGATCAACACCACCCAGGGAGCCCAAGCGGTGGTCGATTCGTTCTCCATCCGCCGCGAGGCCCTGATGCACAACATCGCCTATTACACAACGGTTGCCGGAGCAAAGGCCGTGGTGGACAGCATCATCGCCCTCAAGGAGCATGAACTGGGTGTCAAGTCATTGCAGGATTATTTGCACTAGGGAGGGTCTTTGCCCCCATACACTGTCAAGGAGTTTCCGTTAGATGTCCCATTCAATACCGCTGACAAAAGAGAGCTATGAATCGCTGCAGGAGGAGTTGAAGCGTCTCATACGGGTTGAACGTCCCAAGGTTATCCAGGATATCGCCGAGGCCCGTTCCCATGGCGACCTGTCCGAAAATGCCGAGTACGACGCCGCCAAGAACCGCCAGGGTTTTATCGAGGGGCGCATTCAGGAACTCAACAGCAAGCTGGCCAGGGCCTATGTGGTTGACCTGTCCAACATGAAGCCGGACAAGGTCGTCTTCGGTTCCACGGTGACCCTCTACGATACCGCCTCGGAAGAGGAGATCACCTACAAGATCGTGGGAGAGGACGAGGCCGACATAAAGCTGGGCAAGATTTCCTGCACCTCACCGGTGGGCAAGGCTCTGATCGGCCACAAGCTGGATGACTCGGTCAAGGTCAAGGTGCCTGCCGGCACCAAGGAATACGAGATCATCGACATCAAGTACGAATAGAACACCACGAGGAGAAACAAGAATGGCCGACAAGATAACCAAAGACATGACCTTCTTCGCAGTAATGCAGGCCTACCCCCAGTCGCTGGATGTGCTGCGCAAACACCGTCTGGGATGTGTCGGCTGCATGGGGGCGCAGAACGAGAGCCTGGAGCAGGGGGCCAATGCCCACGGCATCGATGTGAATGCGTTGCTGAAGGACCTGAACGACGCCGTAGCCTAGCCTTTTCGTCGTACATCAAGAGCGACCCCCGGGATTTCCCGGGGGTCGCCGCGTTTGGGGGTGTTCCCATGCCGCGCTTGTTCATTGCCATCGATCTGCCCGAAGTCGTGCGGCAGGATCTCTGTCGTCTGAACGTGCCGATCCCCGGTAGCCGCTGGGTTCCCGCCGATCAGCTGCACCTGACCCTGGCATTCCTGGGGGATGTGGGGGAGGAGAGGGTGGCTGGCCTGGCCAGGGCGCTTGACCAGGTGAGCGCTGCTCCCTTCCGGTTGCGCTTCGACCGGCTGGGCTGCTTCCCCTCCCGTGCGCGGCCCCGGGTGCTCTGGGTGGGGCTGAAACCGGAGCCGTTGCTCCTCTCCCTGGCGGACCGGCTGCGTGAGTTCCTCCGCGACTGTTGCATTCCCCAGGAAGAACGCCCCTTCTCGCCCCATATCACCCTGGCCCGACTCAAGCTGCCGGCGGCCCGGGAGTGTGCCTCCTTTCTGGATCGGCCGTTGGCGCTGGAGCGGACATCGGTTTCCGCCCAGGAGTTCATCCTCTTCGAGAGCCTCTTGACTGCCGCAGGCGCCATACATACGCCGCTGAAACGCTTTCCGCTCTCCGGCGGCAGTGGCGGCCCGCCAGCCTGAGGCGTTGACAAACCGGCCCGCTGCGGGTAAAAATCAACTCGCTTGTCCCCGTTGGGAACGGATTGCCCTTCAGAACTACCGGACTTTTTAACGCACCCCGCAAGGAGATGATATGAACCTGGACAACCTCGCCTGCATCGATCTTGATCAGCCTTCACTGGAGGGGTTCCGCAAATTCATCAATTCCTGGATCTACCAGGGGGATGGCTTTACCCTGCTGGTGGATCCTGGTCCGCTCTCCACCATTCCCCGCCTCTGCGAGGAGCTGCGGGCCAGGGGGGTCAAGCGTCTCGACTACGTGCTGCTCACCCATATCCACATCGATCATGCCGGCGGGACCGGCGCGCTGATGAAGGAGTTTCCCGAGGCGATCGCCCTCTGCCACCAGGATGGCATCCGTCACATGGTGGCGCCGGAAAAGCTCTGGCAGGGATCCCGCAAGGTGCTGGGCGCCGTGGCCGAGGCCTATGGCGAGATCGTAGCGGTGCCGGAGGAGCGTATCCGCTTTGAGGAACGCCTGGACGGAATCGGGCTGCGGACGTTCCTGACTCCCGGCCACGCCCAGCACCACTGCAGCTATCAGTTGGATGACTTCCTCTTTGTCGGCGAGGTGGCCGGTGTGCGCTGCGAGGTCGACCAGGGGATCTACTTGCGCCCGGCAACGCCACCCCGCTTCATCCTCGACGTGGCCCTGGATTCCATCGACCGGATGGCAGCCCTGGCTCCCCGGCAGATGGCATTCGCCCATTATGGCATGGTGGAAAACGGCCTGGAGCACCTGCAGATTGCCCGTCGGCAGCTGGTGCTGTGGGTCAGGGGAGTTGCCGAAACCCTGGCCGTGGAGCCGTCACGGCGCGAGGATGCCCTCTTTACCTGGCTCCTGGAGCGGGACGACCAGTTCAGGAACATACGCAACCTGCCGAAGGACATACAGGCCCGCGAGCGCACCTTCTTCGGAAACAGCATGCGTGGCATGGTGGAGTTCGTGGAGTCCCTCACCGAGGAAGAGCGCCGGGCCCTGGTGGCGGGGTAGGGGGAAATCTCGCGTTGTCCGGCGCCACCGCTTCTGCGTCGGCGCCGGGTTAATCTCGCCGTAGGGAGGTGGTTCCGTGGCCGAAAGAAGACGCTATCAACGCTTTGAAATCAAACAGGATGTGTACCTGTACCATGGCGCCTCCAAATACGCGGGCAGGCTGGAGAACATCTCGTGCAGCGGGGCGCTGGTGGATGTCGGTTCCCTGCCCCGGCTGATGCAGACCGGAGACATGTGCTATCTGGCCTTCGCCGCCCAGCCCGACGCCATACTGTGCGCCTGCACGGTGGTGCGCATGATATCGTCGGGCGTCGGCCTGCAGTTCGACGAGCCGCGGGCCACGGCCTGATCCTGCGCCCCGTGCCCGACAGAAACGGCTATCAACCATTTGAACCGCTCCCGGAATAGAACCATGTGTCATCCGTCCCGCTGCTGTACCCCCCATCCCGCGCACCCGCACCAGCCCTCCTGTCAGGTTTGCGGCGCCATTGCGTCATGCAGCCGCTTCAGGCCGCTGTGACGGCGACAGCATGCCGATCCTGACCCTGTCAGCGGACAGTTGTCTGACCATTCCCCCTGAACTGCTGGAGAGGCTGGGGGTGAAACCGGGTGATCGCGTGTCGCTGGAAGAGGGGCAGGGAGGGCTGCTACTGCGTGCCGCGCCCCTCCCCACTGCTGTTCCGACGGCAGAGGGCGCACGCTCCGGGCAACCCGGCGAGGGGGTGGGGGACGCACTAGCCCGCAAGAATCTGGAGACCCCTATGCATTCCGTCAAGGGGGTGGGACCCAAGCTGTCCGCCCTGCTGGCCAGGCGGGGAATCGCCTGCGTGGAGGATGCCCTCTACCTGCTGCCCAACCGTTATGAAGACCGCCGCGAACTGCGCCCCATCGCGGCGCTGCGTCCCGGCTTTAACGAGCTCTTCTCCGGCAGGGTCCTGTCTGCCGAGTCGGTGACCAGCAGGGGAGGGAGGCGCTTCTTCGAGGCGCTGCTGGCCGACGACAGCGCGACGGTCACGCTGAAGTGGTTCAACTGCAATCCGACCTTCATGAAGCGGGTCTGGAAGCAGGGCAGACGAGCCCTGGTAACCGGCGAGGTCTCCCGCTTCGCTTCCCAGCTGGAGGTCCACCATCCCGATGTGGAGTGGCTGGCCGAGGGGAGCGAGCCGCGTGACCTGCTTAGCGCCGACCCGCTCAATTTCGGCGGCATCATCCCGGTCTATCCCCTGACCGAGGGGCTGAGCCAGAAGGTCATGCGCCGGGTGATGCGGGAGGTGGTGGAGCGCTTCATCCCCTTTGTCCGCGAGCTGGTTCCGCCGGAACTGCTGGAAAGGCTGGGCCTGCCCGGCCTGCGCCACTCCCTGGGCCATCTGCATACCCCTCCGGTGGACGAGCGGCTGGATGACCTGAACGGTGGATGCAGCGCGGCCCACCGGGCAATCGCATTCGACGAGTTCTTCTTCTGGGAGCTGGGGCTGGCCCTGAAGAGGTGCGGGGTGACCCTGGAGGAGGGGATCGCCTTTCAGGTCAATCACCTCTACACCAAGCCGCTGGTCAGGATGCTCCCCTTCCAGCTGACCAGGGCCCAGCGCAGGGTGCTGTCGGAAATCAAGCAGGACATGATGGCGCCGCACCCCATGCACCGCCTGGTGCAGGGGGATGTGGGCAGCGGCAAGACCCTGGTGGCGCTGATGGCGGCGCTGGTGGCCGTGGAGAACGGTTATCAGGTGGCCATCATGGCGCCCACGGAGATCCTGGCCGAACAGCACTGGCACACCATTCACCGCTGGTGCGCCGACCTGGGCATAGCCACCGTCCTGATCACGGCCGGCATGCGCGGCAGGGAGAAGAGCGATGCCCTGGGGAGGGTGGCCGACGGCAGCGCCCGGATCGTGATCGGCACCCATGCCGTGATCCAGGAGAAGGTCGAGTTCGCCCGGCTGGGGTTGGGCATCATCGACGAGCAGCACCGCTTCGGCGTGCTGCAGCGCGCTATCCTCAGGAAAAAGGGGAAGGGGTGCAACCCCGATATCCTGGTGATGACCGCTACCCCCATCCCCCGCACCCTGGCCATGACCCTGTTCGGAGACCTCTCCCTGTCGGTGATCGACGAGCTGCCGCCGGGACGTACGCCGGTGGAGACCAGGGTCACGCCGGAGTCGCAACGCGTGCGGGTCTACGACACCATCCGCCGCGAGGTGGGCCAGGGACGGCAGGCATATGTGGTCTACCCCCTGGTTGAGGAGAACGAGCGGTCGGAGCTCAAGGCCGCCGCCCAGATGGCGGAGCAGCTGGGCAAGGAAATCTTCCCCGACCTGCGCGTCGGCCTGCTGCACGGCCGCATGAACCCCCAGGAGAAGGAGTCGGTCATGGCCTCGTTCAAGGCCCGGGAGTTGGACATCCTGGTCTCCACTACGGTGATCGAGGTGGGTATAGACGTTCCCAACGCCACGGTGATGGTCATCGAACATGCCGAACGCTTCGGCCTTTCCCAGCTGCACCAGCTGCGCGGCAGGGTGGGGCGGGGCGCTGCCAGGTCCCGCTGCATCCTGATGACAAACGGCCGACCTTCCGAGGATGGGGAGAGGCGGCTCAAGGTCATGGAAGCCACCAATGACGGGTTTCGCATTGCCGAGGCCGATCTGGAGATCCGCGGGCCCGGCGATTTCCTCGGCACGCGCCAGTCCGGCATGCCCGATTTCCGGGTCGCCAACATCCTGCGCGACGGCGCGCTGCTGGAGCAGGCCCGGCAGGCTGCTTTCGGCCTCCTGGAGCAGGATCCCGGCCTGGCCTCGTCCGGCAACGCCCCCCTGCGTGACGAGCTGCTGCGGCGCTGGGGGCAGCGCCTGGAACTGGGCGCCATCGGGTAAGAATCCAACCAATGATCGATTGAACCATGCGCATACTGACCGGAACGGAAATATTCAACAAGAACTTCGTGGATTCGGTGGTCACCATCGGCAATTTCGACGGTGTCCACCGCGGCCATGTGGCGCTTTTGCGCCACCTGAAACAGCAGAGCGCCCGCCTGGCGCTCCCTTCGGTGGTGGTTACCTTCGAGCCCCATCCCCTGGCCCTGCTGACGCCCGAAATATCGCCCACGCTGATCACGACCTTTGAACAGAAGTGTGCCCTGATAGGGGAGCAGGGAGTGGACTGCCTGGTGGTGATCGGCTTTACCCAGGCCTTTTCCATGCTGTCGGCGGAAGCCTTTGTGCGCGACGTGCTCTGCCACTCCCTGGGCATGCGCCATATCATCATCGGCCACGACTACGCCTTTGGCCGGGACCGGCAGGGCAATTACGAGACACTGGCCCGCATGATGGGAGAATGCCGCTTCACCCTGGAGGAGCTGGATCCGGTGGGAACGGACGGGCTTGTCTTCAGCAGCAGCCTGGTGCGGCGCTTGGTCACGGAAGGGGATGTGTCTGCGGCAGCCCGGATTCTGGGGAGATACCACGTGGTTGCCGGCCATGTGGTGCATGGACGGCAGGTGGGACGGGAGCTCGGCTTTCCCACGGCGAATGTCGCCCCGCAGAACGAACTGATTCCCCATGACGGGGTCTATGCCGTCATGGTGGCGGTGGAGGGCGAACTGTACCAGGGCGCTTGCAACATCGGCACCAATCCGACCCTTGGTCAGGGTGAACGCTCCATCGAGGTGTTCCTGCTGGATTTCTCCGGCCAGCTGTACGATCGGGAGCTGTCGATCTGTTTTGTCCAACGACTGCGGGGAGAACGGAAGTTTCCCGATGCCCAGACCCTGATCCGGGCCATCAGGCAGGATGTGCAGACAACCAGGGACGTGCTGGCCGCGGTTGACCGGGCACTGGTGAAACCGCTCCGCACCCCGGTTGCGGGGAGCTGCCGGTGAAAAACAGCCTCGATCTCAAATTCTGGGGCGGTCTGGCCGTAAGCGTCTTCTTCATGACCCTGCTGCTCAGGAAGATGGATGTCAAGCAGCTTGGGGCAGCGATCTGTTCGGCCGATTACCGCTTCGTCCTCTTGGCGATCGCCTGCACTTTTTTCAGCTATTTCCTGCGAGCCGTGCGCTGGCGCTATCTGCTGATCTCCGAAAAGAAGATTCCGCTTTCGTCGCTCTACCCGGCAACCATCATCGGCTACATGGCCAACAACCTGCTTCCGGCCCGCTTGGGCGAGTTCATCCGGGCCTATGTCCTGGCCGAGCGGGAGGGGCTGGAAACCCCCACCGTGTTCGCCTCGCTGGTCATCGACCGCCTCTTCGACGGCTTCACGGTGCTGCTGATCCTGGTGCTGACCCTGTTCACCCTGCACCTTCCCCAGGGGATGGCGACAGCCGAGTCAGCCCTCAAGGTGGGCGGTCTGGTCACCTTCCTGCTCTACCTTGCCGTGCTACTCTTCCTGTTCCTGCTGAAACGCAGGACCGCAGGTACCCTCTCCCTGGTGGAAAGGCTGTTGAAGCCCTTTCCCGGGTCGCTTTCCCGGCGGCTGCTACCCCTGCTGGGCTCGTTCGTGCAGGGAATCAGGCTCTCCCCGCGGCCGGACCATATTGCCGCCATGGTCTTCTCGTCGCTTCTGATCTGGGCCTTTGCCGTTCTGCCGGTGGACATGATCCTGCGCGGGTTCGGCGTCCAGCTTCCCATGACCGCCTCCATGTTCATCCTGGTGCTGCTGGTGTTTGCCGTGATGGTCCCGGCGTCACCGGGGTACATCGGCACCTACCACTATGCCTGCTACCAGGGGTTGTCGCTGTTCGGCATCCCCCCGTCCACCGCCATCAGCATCGCCCTGGTCGTTCACGGAACCTCATTCTTTCCGGTGGTTATCGCCGGTTTCTTCCACCTCTGGGGAGGGAAAGTATCCCTTGATTGCGTTCGGGATGCCGGTGGCGGTTCGTGAAGTGTCCAGCCATTCTCGCACGGTTCTTCCCTGGACGATCCGCCGCGACCTGCAGGCGCGGCGGATCGTCCGGGAAGCGCCCCCTTCTTTTTCTCTGTTTTCTGCTTCCCGACTGTCTGGACCCCTTCGCCGTCCTGGCGCTGGTGATTCCCTTTGCTCTCTACATGGCGACCCTGGCGCCGTCGGTTACCTTCTTCGACAGCGGCGAATTCCTGACCGCCATCGCCTCCATGGGGTCGGCCCACTCGCCCGGCTATCCCCTGTTTCTCATGTTCGCCAAGCCGTTCACCTGGCTCCCCTTCGGCAATATCGCCTTTCGCATCAACATGGCCACCGCTCTTTCCTCCTCCCTGGCCTGTCTGGGGGTGTACCTGCTGGCCTTGCGGCTGCTGGGGGAGGAGAGGGTGGTGGAGGACCAGACCTTTTCCCACTATGCCGTCAGGATGGCCGCCCTGTCGGCGGCCTGCGTGTTCGCGGTTACGCCACGGCTCTGGCTCCAGTCCAACCACGACAAGCCGTACCCGCTTCTGGCGTTTGTCACCGCCATGATCCTCTATCTGCTCCTGCTCTGGCGGGAACGCTATCTGGCCGGCGAGGAATGCCCGGCCTATGTCTATGCCGCCACCTTCCTGGCCGGCATGGCCATGGGGCTGCACCAGACCCTGATTCTGCTGCTGCCGTCCTGGTTCCTCCTGATCGTCATGACCGACTGGCGCATGCTTTCCCGGATCAGGGAACTGGTGCTGGCAGCGGCCTTCGCCCTGTTCGGTTTCTCCGTCCAGCTCTACCTCCCCCTGCGGGCGACCCGCAAGCCGCTCCTGAACTGGGGCGACACCAGCACCGTGACGCAGTTCCTCTGGCATGTGCTGCGCAAGGGCTATCCCAGCGAGCCCCATTCCCGCCCCCCCTCACTGCTCTGGGCCCAGATCACGGCATTCAACATCCCCCACGAGTTCACCTGGCTGGGTGTCGCCCTGCTGCTCTTCGCCCTGGTCCGGCTCTGGAGGAGCCGTCGCGAGCTGGTTCTGGCCTATCTGGCCGCCGTGGTCAGCTTCCTGCTGGTCATCGCCGGCCACTTCAACACGCCTGGCGAGATGATCTTTTTGACCGAGGAGTTCTTCACCCCCCTCTACCTGCTCACGGCTGTCCTGGTGGGAGTCGGCCTGTTTCACCTGCTGCTCTTTGCGGTGCGTTCGGCGCACCTTCCGGAATGCTTCGGCCCCTCACTGTACGCCCTGGTGGGGTTGATGTTCTTTCTGCTTCCCCTGACGCTCTGCGGCGTCAACTATTACGAAAACGACCAGCACGACAACTACATCGCCTTCGATTACGCCAGCAACTCCCTCAGGTCGCTCCCCCGCGACGGAGTCATGTTCACCTGGGGCGACAGCGGAGCTTTTCCGCTCTGGTATCTGCAAGGTGTGGAGCGGATGCGCGAAGACGTGGACCTGCCCCATGTCCCGCACCTGGTATTCGACTGGTACCTGGATTCCCTGCCGCGCCTCTTTCGGGAGAGCAGCCTGAAGAAACGCGCGTCCGGTGCTCCGGGACCAGAGGCGTGTCTGCGCATGGCCATAGGCGACATCATCGGCCAACGGCCGGTCCATGTGGATTTTTCCACCCGCTACTCCGTCTCCTTGCGCGACTACAGTGCGGTGCAGCGGGGGATCGTCTACCGCCTGCGGCGCAGATCCGAGCCGGGAGGACTTCCCGAAACCTCCATCTGGGAGAATTACAATAACCGCGGCATCCTGGAAAAAATCTCCTTCCTTGATCTGGATACGGGCAAGGCTATCCTGATCTATGCCAACGGCCACCTGGAAACGGGCGAGTTCCTGATGAGCGAGGGGCACATCCGTCAGGGGCGGGTCATGCTGGAACGTGCGGAACGGATCGCTCCCGAAATGCGCTCTGCCGTGCGGCAGCTGCTTATGCGCTACCAGGGCGAACGCTGACAGCCACCCGCGGGCGATTGAATTGGATGGTATGGTAGTCTCTAACGGGCCGGTTGGGCGGTTCCCCAAGGGAAAATCGGTTGCTGTTTTTGCAACTATCTGTATTGTTTGACTATACTTGACATCCTCCGTCAATCCGCATACTATCTGTCATTACAACGTTATATTCCGGGAGTTTTTATGCAGTTGAGCAGGCTGGGAGAAATCCTGGTAACCAACAACCTGATCACCAGAGAACAGCTTGCCAAGGCTCTCGAAGAACAGAAGATGTCCGGCGGGCAGGCCCGTCTCGGCACGATCCTGGTCAAGCAGAACCTGATCAGCGAAGAGAATCTGACGGCATTTCTCTCCAAACAGTACGGTGTGCCCACGGTCAGCCTTTCCAACTATGACGTGGATCCGGCTGTTACCAAGATCATCCAGTCCGAGGTTGTCCAGAAGTATCAACTGGTTCCCATCAACCGCGTCGGGGCGACCCTGGTCGTGGCGGTTACCGATCCCTCCAATCTCTTCGCCATCGAAGACATCAAGTTCATGACCGGCTACAACGTGGAGATGGTCATCGCTTCGGAAAGCGATATCAAGGCGGCCATCGACAAGTACTACGACCAGTCCGCCTCCCTGGCCGATGTCATGGATGACATGAACCTGGAGGACCTGGAGGTGGTTGATGTCGACGAGGATGTGGACATCAGCTCCATGGAGCGGGCCACGGAGGATGCGCCGGTGGTCAGGATGGTCAATGCCATTCTGCAGGATGCCATCAAGAAGAAAGCCAGCGACATCCACATCGAGCCCTACGAGAAGCTGTTCCGGGTGCGCTACCGCATCGACGGCGTGCTGTACGAGGCCATGAAGCCGCCGCTGAAGCTGAAGAACGCCATTACCTCGCGCATCAAGATCATGGCTGAGCTGGATATCGCCGAGCGCCGCCTCCCCCAGGACGGCCGCATCAAGATCAAGCTGGGCGGCGGAAAGGATATGGACTTCAGGGTCTCGGTCCTGCCGACTCTGTTCGGCGAGAAGATCTGCATGCGTCTATCGGACAAGAGCAGCCTGCAGACCGATCTGACCAAGCTGGGCTACGAGCCGGAGGCCCTGGAGAACTTCCTGCGGGAGATTCACAAGCCCTTCGGCATGGTGCTGGTCACCGGTCCCACCGGCAGTGGCAAGACCGTTTCGCTCTATTCGGCCATTGCCGAGCTGAACAAGGTCTCCGAGAATATATCAACCGCCGAGGATCCGGTGGAGTTCAACTTTGCCGGCATCAACCAGGTCCAGATGCACGAGGACATCGGCCTCAACTTCGCCGCCGCGTTGCGCTCCTTCCTGCGTCAGGATCCGGATATCATCATGATTGGCGAGATCCGCGACTTCGAAACCGCTGAGATCGCCGTCAAGGCCGCCCTGACCGGCCACCTGGTGCTCTCCACCCTGCATACCAACGATGCCCCCGCCACCATCAACCGCCTGCTGAACATGGGCATCGAGCCGTTTCTGGTGGCATCGGCGGTGAACCTGATCACCGCCCAGCGCCTGGCACGGCGCGTCTGCAAGGAGTGCAAGGAGCCGGAGGATATTCCGGTCCAGGCGCTGATCGATGCCGGCGTGCCGCCCGACGAAGCCCCTGGCTATGTCTGCTACCGTGGCAAGGGGTGCCCGGTCTGTAACGGCACCGGCTACAAAGGGAGGGTTGGCTTCTATCAGGTCATGCCGATGCTGGACGAGATCCGCGAACTGATCCTCAACGGGGCCAATACCGCCGAGATCAAGCGCGAAACCATGCGGCTGGGGATCAAGTCCATGCGCCAGTCCGGGCTCACCAAGCTCAAGGAAGGGGTTACCTCGTTCGAAGAGGTGCTGCGGGTCACCATCGCCGATACCTAAATCCGTTACTGGTGACTGGTCACGAGTCACGAAAGGCGCATTCCATGCTCAGTCTTCACCAACTGCTCAAGACGCTGGTCGAGGCCAACGGCTCCGACCTGCACATAACCACCAATTCGCCTCCCCAGATCCGCGTTGACGGCAAACTGCTGCCGCTGGACTATCCCCCCCTCAACCAGGTGGACACCAAGCAGCTCTGCTACAGCGTGCTCACCGACACCCAGAAGCACAAGTTCGAGGAGGAGAACGAGCTGGACCTCTCCTTCGGCGTCAAGGGGTTGTCCCGCTTCAGGGGCAATGTCTTCGTGCAGCGCGGGGCGGTTGCCGGCGTCTTTCGCGTGATTCCCTACAAGATCCTCTCCTTCGAGGAACTCTGCCTTCCGTCGATCGTGGCAGATCTGGCCTCCAAGGCCCGCGGTCTGATCCTGGTAACCGGCCCCACCGGCAGCGGCAAGTCAACGACCCTGGCGTCCATCATCGACTACATCAACGTGAACCGCCACGAGCACATCGTCACCATCGAGGATCCCATCGAGTACCTCCACCCCCACAAGGGGTGCGTGGTCAACCAGCGCGAGGTGGGCGCCGATACCAAGGGGTTCAAGAATGCCCTCAAGTACGTGCTGCGCCAGGACCCGGACGTGGTCCTGGTGGGCGAGCTGCGCGACCTGGAGACCATCGAGGCGGCTCTGACCCTCTCCGAGACCGGTCACCTCTGCCTGGCCACGTTGCACACCAACTCCTGCGTGCAGACCATCAACCGTATCGTGGATGTGTTCCCCCCCCACCAGCAGACCCAGATCAGGGCGCAGCTCTCCTTCGTGCTGGAGGGGGTCATCTCCCAGATGCTGCTTCCCCGGATGAACGCCAAGGGGCGTTCGCTGGTGCTGGAGATCATGGTGCCCAACGCCGCCATCCGCAACCTGATCCGCGAGGACAAGGTTCACCAGATCTACTCCCAGATGCAGGTGGGCCAGGAAAAGTTCGGCATGCAGACCATGAACCAGTCCCTGTTCTCGCTGTACCAGAGACGGCAGATCTCGCTGGAAGATGCCCTGGGTCGGTCGCAGGACCCGGAAGAGTTGAAACAGATGCTCAGCAACCCGGCAACGAACCCGCAACGCCGTCCCCCTGGCCGCTGACTTTATTGATCAAGGAGAGTTTTTATGCCCAAGTTTACCTGGGAAGCACGCACCAAAACCGGCGGTGTCCAGAAGGGGACCATGGAGGCCGACAGTGTCACCATTGTCGAGGCCCAGCTGAAGAAGTACGGCTTTACCAACATAAGTATCAGCGAGGTTGCCAAGGGGATGTCCTTCAAGCTCCCCTCCTTCGGGGGATCGGGCAAGGTCCAGACAAAGGAACTGGTCATCTTCACCCGCCAGTTCGCCACCATGATCGACTCGGGCCTCCCCCTGGTGCAGTGCCTGGAGATCCTCTCCAGCCAGCAGGAGAACAAGACCTTCAAGGAGATACTCTACAAGGTCAAGGAAAGCGTGGAGAGCGGCTCCACCTTTGCCGATGCCCTGGCCAAGCACCCCAAGGCCTTTGACCAGCTGTTCGTCAACCTGGTGGCTGCCGGCGAGGTGGGCGGTATCCTGGATACGATTCTGCAGCGCCTGGCCGCCTACATCGAGAAGGCCATGAAGCTGAAGAAGCAGATCAAGGGCGCCATGGTCTACCCGCTCACCATCATGTCCATTGCGGTGATCGTCGTGGGGGTCATCCTGATCTTCGTCATCCCGACCTTTGCCAAGATGTTCCAGGACTTCGGCGGAGATCTGCCCGCTCCCACCAAGATCGTTATCGCTTTAAGCAACTTTCTGACCCGCTATATCATCGTGATTATCGCCCTGATCTACGGTCTTTTCTGGGTGTTCAAGAAGTACTACGCCACCCCGGCGGGGCGGAAGACCGTCGACCGCTTGGCCCTCAAGGCGCCCATTGCCGGTCCGCTGATCCGCAAGGTGGCGGTGGCCAAGTTCACCCGCACCCTGGGTACCATGGTGAGTTCCGGCGTTCCCATCATGGACGGCCTGGAGATCGTTGCCAAGACGGCCGGAAACAAGATCGTCGAAGAGGCCATCTACGGGGTCCGGCAGGCCATCTCCGAGGGGAAGACCATGGCTGAACCGCTGGCGGCCTGTGGCGTCTTTCCTCCCATGGTGGTGCAGATGATCGGCGTTGGCGAGGCCACCGGCGCCATGGATGCCATGCTGAACAAGATAGCCGATTTCTACGATGACGAGGTGGATGACGCTGTTTCGGCCATGACCGCCATGATGGAGCCGCTGCTGATGGTCTTCCTGGGCACCACCGTGGGTGGTCTGGTCATTGCCATGTATCTGCCGATCTTCAAGCTGGCGGGGACTGTCGGCGGATAACCTATGTGGCGTGAACGGCAGCTGCGGATTTTTATCTATGCCAGGATTCTGGTCAGTTTCCTGTTTCTGGTTTCCACGGTTGCGTTGATGCTGAAGGAGCCTGAAGCCATGGACGATATCACCCACAACGGGGTGATTCGTCTGATGGCTTTTTCCTTTCTCTTCTCGGCCATTTCGCACTTCTCGCTCAAACTCCCCCGCTTTCGTCACTTCATCACCTATCTGCAGACCATCTGGGACCTGTTGTTCGTTACGGTGCTGCTGCTGTTCACCGGCGGGGTGGACAGCCCCTACTCCTTCCTGTACCTGCTCTCCATCATGAACGCCGGCGTGCTCCTGGGACGCCGGGAGGCGTTCTACACCGCGTCCCTGTGCGGAATCCTCTACGGTGCCATCAGCGATTTCCAGTATTTCGGCTATCTGGAGGTCATAGGCCTGAGCCGGGAGGCGGCCCACGCATTCGGCGGGATGCAGATCCTCTATAACATATTCATGAACCTGATGGGGTTTGGTCTGACCGGCTTCATCACCGGGTACCTCTCCCAGCAGGCCAGGCAGAACGCCGACGCCCTGGAACGAAAGAACGTCAACCTGGAAGAACTGGAGCGCCTGAACCGGACCATCGTTGCCAACCTGGAGAGCGGCCTGATAACGGTGACGCGGGAGGGGACCATCCGAGTCTTCAATCGCTATGCCGAGGAGCTGACGAAAAAAACGCAGCAGGATGTCTATGATCTGCCGCTGGAGCGGCTCTTTCCGGAGATGGCGGCGTCCGTCCGGGGAGAGCAGGGCAGGACGAGCAGCGGTGAGTGCGCCTGGAAGGGGGCCGATGGGGAGGCGCTTGTCCTGGGCTACAGCAGCGTCCCCTTTAGCGACGGCCGGGGCGAACTGGCCGGAGCGATCATCAACTTCAAGGACCTGACCGACAAGATTCGCATGGAAGAGGCGCTTAGGCGCAGCGACAAGCTGGCCGTGCTGGGCTCGCTGGCCGCCCGCATGGCCCATGAGATTCGCAACCCCCTGGCGGCCATGAGCGGTTCGGTGCAGTTGCTCGCCGATCATGGCACCGTTGCCGAGAATGACCAGCGTCTGCTGGCGATCATCCTGCGGGAAACCGACCGACTCAACGCGCTGATCACCAGTTTTCTGACCTATGCCCGCCCCGTCTCTCCCCACAAGGAACGCATCAGCCTGGGGGGGCTGATCGACGAGGTGCGTCTCCTGGTCTCCTCGGACCGCCGCTTCGGCGGCATAACCCTCACCGCCCAGGTCCCGGAACGAATGACCATCAGCGCCGACCAGAACCAGCTGCGCCAGGTTCTGATAAATCTGCTGAACAATGCCGCCGAGGCAATGCCCGAGGGGGGCAGGGTGGAGATCTCCGCGCACCTGGCCAGCCCCGAAGACGGGGATAGGGCGGAACAACGAGCGGTGATCACCGTCAGCGACAGCGGCTCCGGGATCACGGACGAGGTGGCGGCCCACCTGTTCGAGCCGTTCTGGACCACCAAGAGCGATGGATGTGGCTTGGGGCTGGCGATTACCTACCGCATCATCGAAGAGCATGGCGGCACGATCACGGCGGAATCGCCTCCCTGGGGAGGGTGCCGCATCACCATCTCGCTTCCGGCCTGACCGCTGAGTCTGGAAACGGCAGGTGACAGGTGCCGCAGTGAGCCCAAGAGCCGCGAACGCAGGCAGCTTTCACCTGCCGCATGTGGGGCAAATCCCGTTCTTCCGGCCTGCGCCACCCCGCTGTCACGGGGGTGCACGCCGGTTTTCGTCCGCTTCGTCAGTGCCGTGTTCGCCGGTACGGGCAAGGAATACAGGGAGCGCATACGATGGAACAGCTGAACTGGCACCTGATTGACGCGGAAGCTGCCCTGGAGCGACTGGCCAGTGACCCTGAGCATGGCCTCTCGTCGGAGGAGGCTGCCCGGCGCCTGGCGACCCAGGGGGCCAACGAGCTCCAGGAACGGGGGGGAACCTCCCCCTGGCGCATACTCTGGGAACAGTTCACCTCCACCATGGCCCTGATCCTGATCTCGGCCTCCCTCCTCTCTGCCCTGGTCGGCTCCCTTAAGGACACCATCACCATCCTGGCCATCGTCTGCCTCTTTGCCCTCCTGGGGTTCGTCCAGGAATACCGGGCCGAGCGGGCCATCCGGGCGCTGAAACGACTGGCAATGCCCAACGTGCGGTTGCGGCGCGACGGATCCGTGGTCGAGGCCCCGGCAGCCGGGCTGGTGCCGGGTGACATCCTGCTCCTTGAGGCCGGTAATCTGGTCCCGGCCGACTGCCGGCTGATCGAGTCGTACAACCTGAAGATCCAGGAGGCGCTGCTGACCGGTGAGTCGGAGGCAGTGGAGAAGATCAGCGAGCCTTTGCGCGGAGAGGATCTGGCGCTGGGGGACCGTCGCAACCTGGCATACAGTGGCACCACCGTCAGCTACGGCAGGGGGGTCGCCCTGGTGGTGGCCACCGGCATGTCCACCGAACTTGGGCGCATCGCCACCATGCTCCAGGCGGTCACGCGGGAGTGGACCCCCCTGCAGCGTAGGCTCGACCGTCTGGGCAAGGTCCTGGCCGCCGTGGCGGTGCTGGTCTCCGTGGCATTTTTTGTCATCGGCATGCTGCGGGGGGAGGATCTGCGGCTGATGCTGCTGACCGCCGTCAGCCTGGCCGTGGCAGCCATTCCCGAGGGATTGCCGGCAGTGGTGACCATCACCCTGGCCATCGGAGCCCAGGGGATGCTCAGGCGAAACGCACTGATCCGCAAGCTTCCGGCGGTGGAAACGCTCGGTTCCGTAACCGTGATCTGCTCCGACAAGACCGGGACCCTGACCGAGAACCGCATGACCGTGACCGAGGTCGTTCCCTGGCCCCCCTGCTCCCGGGAACAGCTCCTGTACGCCGCGGCCCTGTGCAATGACGCCAGCGAACGGATGGTGGATGGAGTTTGCCAGGTGGTGGGCGATCCCACCGAGGGTGCGCTGCTGGTGGCGGCCTCCCAGGCCGGCATCTCCAAGAATGAGCTGGAGCAGCTCTTCCCCCGCGTTGCCGAGATTCCCTTCGATTCCGCCAGCAAGCGCATGGTGACGGTTCATTCCGTATCATCCGGAGCTCTGGACCTGGGCTTGCCCCTTGGCGGAATGGGGCAGGGTGAGCGCTTCGCCGTTGCCAAGGGTGCCGTGGATGTGCTTTTGCCGCTCTGCGGCCATGTGTCCCAGGTTGAGGTCATGGAGCGGGTCGCTGCCCTGGCGTCCTCGGGCATGCGGGTGCTGGCCTGCGCCGGCTGCAGAGTTGAGGCGGACTGGTCTCCCGATGGCGGTGCCTCTTCCCGGGAGCTGACCTTCATGGGGCTGATCGCCATGATGGACCCGCCGCGCCCCGAGGCGCGGGATGCGGTGGAACGCTGTGCCCGGGCGGGGATCCGGCCGGTGATGATCACCGGCGACCACCCCCTGACCGCCGCCGCCATTGCCGGGAGCCTGGGCATCGGCACAGGCGGAGGAGTTGTCGTCGGCGCCGAGCTTGATCGCAGGGGGGCCGAGGGGCTGGCGGATATCGTGGGGACAACGTCGGTCTATGCCCGTGTCTCGCCGGCACACAAGCTTTTGATCGTGGAGGCGCTCAGGAAGAGCGGGCAGGTGGTGGCCATGACCGGAGACGGGGTGAATGACGCGCCGGCGCTCAAACGGGCCGACATCGGCGTGGCCATGGGGATAACCGGCACCGATGTGGCCAAGGAATCTTCCGACATGGTGCTCCTGGATGACAACTTCGCCACCATCGTGGCCTCGGTGGAGGAGGGGCGCACCATCTATGACAACATCCGCAAGTTCATCGAGTTCTCGGTGGCCGGTAATCTGGGCAAGATCCTGGCCGTTGTGACGCTGCCGTTCCTGGGGCTGCCCATGCCGCTGACGCCTTTGCAACTGCTCTGGTTGAACCTGCTCACCGACGGCCTTTTGGGGCTGGGAATGGGGATGGAGCGGGCCGAGCCGGATATCATGGACCGTCCCCCCATCTCCCCCTCGGCACAGATCTTCGACCGCCGGATGCTGCGGCACAGCCTGCTGACCGGTGGCGTCATCGCCGTCAGCAGCATCGCCCTTGCGCGTTATTTCTGGCTGCTGCAACCGGACGGCGAATGGCAGACCGTGCTGTTCTCCTCCCTGGCCTTCGCCCAGATCGGCCAGGCTCTTGCGTTGCGCTCCTTCGGGCACTCCCTCTTCAGTATCGGCTTTTTCACCAACCCGGTGCTGCTGTGCATGGTGCTTGCGGTGGTCCTGCTGCAGGGGATGGTAGTTTACCTCCCGACGCTCCAGCCGTTCTTCACCACCGTTCCCCTAGCGCCCGAAAGCCTGGTATGGGTTCTTCTTCCGGGAACATGCGTCTTCGGAGCGCTTGAGGTCGAGAAGGTGCTGCGTGGCCGACGGCCCGGGACGACGTGAACCAACAAAAACGGCATCAGGCCACGACATACAGGCAGCTACCTACAATGCTCCCCTGTGTCGTACAATTCGCTGCAACTGTATGAATTCGCAGAGCTGTTGTGTGCCTGTCCGCCGCTGTCGGGCTGGTGCGCTCCTCTGGGAACCCTGAGCGTTCCGTGTCTCGGTGCGTTTTGCCGGCGCGTTTCGACGGTTGACAGCACTCGCCCTTTTCCGGTATTGGAAGAGGGCGGTAACACACAACGAAACAAGGAGATGGTATGGCGAGAGCGAGTGCGCGTCACATTCTGGTGTCCACCGAGGAAGCATGTCTGAAGCTGAAGCAGGAGATCGAGGCGGGAGCAGATTTTGCCGCCTGCGCGCGGGATCATTCCCTCTGTCCCTCCTCAAGGCAGGGGGGCGAGTTGGGCGAGTTCGGTCCTGGCCAGATGGTAAAGGAGTTCGATGAGGTTGTCTTCAGCGCCGAGGTCGGCACGGTCCAGGGACCGGTCAAGACCCAGTTCGGCTATCACCTGGTCGAAGTCACCAGACGGACGGCATGATTCGAGAACGGCGGGGCAACCCGCCGTTTGTCGTTTGAACCGGGATGTTCTGTTTGAAGCTTAAAAGCATCAATTCATCTCAGGCTAAGGCGCGAAGACGCAAAGAAAACAACCTTCTGGTACAAAAACACGCTTCACCACACAGGTGAATCGAGCGATGTGTATCTCCATTCTGTTTTTTTTCTTCTTCTTCGCGAGTTCGCATGAATAACTGCATTTTCTGGGTTGAAAGGATCATGGTATGGCACTGACCAGGAAAAAGGTACTGGTTTCACTTGCGGCCGCCGTCGCGCTGCTGGTGATCGGTTTCGCGGGGTATGTCTGGCTCGCGCTGCACTGGAGCTTTTCCGGCGGAGAACGGGTCGGCTACGTCCAGAAAATCTCCCAGAAGGGATGGGTGGTCAAGACCTGGGAGGGGGAGTTGCAGCTGATCTCCGTTCCCGGGGCTGCGCCCGAGAAGTTCCTGTTCAGCGTCCGTGAGGACGCTGTTGCCGAACGAATCAACGCCGTCGTGGGGAAAAAGGTGGCGCTCAGCTACGAACAGCACAAGGGTGTGCCCAGTACCATTTTCGGCGAAACGGAGTACTTCGTTTCCGGCATCAGGGTTGTTGAATGAGTCCCCATGGCACCTGCAGCGTACGAGTGCATCTCTGAAGCGCACTCGGGCGCTGCGGTGACTGGTTACTGCAGGCAGCGGAAGAGCCCCATGTTCCAGAGGCAGTCCCCGCAGGCCACCGTTCCCGCATAGCAGTCCTGCTCGAAATTCTCGTTGTACATGTACTCGCAGGGAACCAGGTTTCAGTTGGAGCAGAGCGGGTACTCCCTGGCCAGCACCTCCCGGCGGTACTCCCGGAAGAGCCGGTTGTTCCAGATTTCCCCCATGCTCTGCTGGTTGATGTTGCCGAACACCCTGGGCGTCACGTATTTCCTGCTTCCCGATGAGTAGCAGCTGAACCTGTGCCAGAGGAAGTAGCAGGGGTGCACTCCTCCGTCCCAGGAGACGAACGCCCCGCCGTTCTCCACGAAGTCGCATCTGCGTTTGCCCCGGGGCGTGATGGCCGGGAGGATCAACTCCAGGCCGGTTTCGCGGGCCATCTGCTCTGCCTCGGCAAAGAGGGCGCCGATCTCCCCGAACCAGCGCTCGTCCCGCTTCAGGAGGTTCTTCAGGTTGATGAACAGATCCCGGGAGCGGGCCTCCTGCTGCATCTCCCAGACAAAATCCACCACCCGCTGATCCTCAGGACTTCTCAGGTAGTTCAGCATTACCTTGAAGAACCGATTCAGGTCGATCCCCTCCCGTTCCGCGCGCCTGCGCCAAGGTTCGAAGAACGCTATGGCCTCGTCCGAGTTGGTCTCGTAGGCCACGCTCCCCACATGCTCCTGCTCGTAGGGGAGCAGGTGGGAGACGATGGCGAAGCTGGCCCCCTGTTCCGCGGCCCAGCGCAGCGCGGCCGGCAGTTCGCGGGCGTTCTCGCGCATGAGAACGAACTCCGTCCCGATCTCCAGGGGGCTGGAACGCTTCTCCCTGGCCCGCTTCAGGGAGCTCATGGCCCGCTCCAGGTCGCGTACCTCTCCCCCCTCGCGGATCCTTTTGAATGTGTCCGGCGTGACGGCGTCCAGGGAGAGGCAGATGCGGTCCAGTCCCGCCTCCACCAGCGAGAGGGCGCGGGTTTCGCTGACTAACAGGCCGTTGGACTGGAATCCGATCCACCCCCGCGCCGGCATAAGCCCCCTGGCCTGGCGGATGAAGGTTTCCAGGCCAGGGTGCAGCAGCGGCTCACCGATCCCGTTCAGCACCAGCGCCTGGCAATGGGGCAGACTGGGGGCGAGTCTGGTGAAGGTTTCGGGATGCATATCCCCCTCCGCGATGCCGTTTCCCCTGGTCTGCTTCATGCACATCCCGCAGCTCAAGTTGCAGCGGGTGGTGGTCTCCACGAACAGCCGGCTGGGGTACTCCTGCAGGGCTGGTACCGGATCGCCGGCCAGGCCGGAAGCCGTTTCCTCAAGCGTCGTTGACATACCGGCATCTTCCTGTCGAACTGGGTGTTCCTGATGAATGATCATGGCCTGCCTCCCTGGTGGTGCTCCAAGGATAGCGAGGCAGGGGAGGCGTTGGCATGACGCAGGTCAAAAAAAGGGTAAGAACAGAGGAGTGAGGAGGGGGGCGTCAAGGCCCCCCCGCGGGCAGGGTCAGTGTTTGTTGTGTCCGTGCTTGTTGCCGTGGTTTTCGTGATTGTGTTTGTAATGCTTGTCTTTTTTGGGTTTCTTCTTCATGTAGACGCGCCGGTCATGTTCCACATAGTAGGGACGTCCGGCATCCACATACACATGCACTCCCGGCGGGGCCGGCAGGTAGGCGCTTATATTGACGCTTACCTCGCCCCGTACCTGACCGGGGAGTGCTGTTGCCAGAAGTGTTGCTGCCAGAAGTGCTGAAACCAGCGGTTTTCTTGTCATTGCTGTTTTTCCTTTCCTTGCCTGTTTTTGTGCTCTTCAGTCCGGGGGAGAGCGGATGATTCGTTGTCTGTACTGCGTGCCGGAGACGCGGTCCCGTATCAGCTGTTTCGCACAGGACTACTTCTTTCCCTTGAAAGCCTCGCCGGTTTTTTTTCCCGCCTCCCTGAAGGCCGCGCCCGTGGCCTGGCCCCAGCGTTTGAAGGCCCTGCCCACGGCCTGACCGGTCTTCTTGAAGGCTTCTCCGGTAGCCTGTCCCAATGTTTTGAACCCCTGGCCTATCTCCCTGCCCCCCTCCTTGAACTGGTTGTCCGCGGAAACGGGAGATGTCAGCAATAAGGAACAGAGCAGGATGATGGTTATTCTGGACAGCATGGACATTTACCCCCTGTCGTAGCAGTTCATGCCTGAATGTTCGCGGTTGGTCTGTAAAAGGAAAAATAAAAGCCGGGTTGCCTATCCTGAGATAATTCGGCAACCCGGCTGTCTTCTGGAGATCCTGAGGCTTTCCGCCCCATCCTCGCGGATGGTTGAGTAGTGTCGTGTATCCGTGATCTTATCGTATTTTGGAGGAACAATACGGGCTAAGCCGGGAAATGTCAAGGGGGTGAGGCTGGACGGAAACGTGGAACATGCATCCGGCGTACGCGGAATTATGCGCTTGAACTGAGCTTCCGGGCTGTGCTATCACTTCTCGCACATAACGCAGGCAAGGGCGCCCGACGGATGGATATCCGTCGGGCATTTTTTATTTCGGACGTGCCGCCAGAGAGGCGGGGGAGGACGTATGGCAAAGGTGATTTTCTGGGAAAAGCCGGGGTGTCAGGGGAATGCGCGCCAGAAGGAGATACTGCTGGCATCGGGGCACGAGCTGGAGGTACGCAACCTGCTGACCGAGGCGTGGACGGAGGAGGAGCTGGCCCGCTTCTTCGGTTCCCGGCCGGTCGCGGAGTGGTTCAACATGACCAACCCGAAGGTTAAGGCGGGCGAGATCGCGCCGTCCCGGGTGGGGCGGGAAGAGGCGCTTGAAATGATGGTGGCCGAACCGCTGCTGATCGTCCGTCCGCTGATGCAGGTGGGGGGCGAGCGCCTGGCCGGTTTCGACGTGGGGATGGTGCACAACTGGATCGGCCTGAAGAGCGAGGCGGTGGGCGATCGTGACCCGAAGAACTGCCCCTGCGTGCAGAGCCAGGCGGCATGAGGATGGAAGCATGAGTGGTGGCGCTGGATGAACTGGTAGTCGACATTTCTGGAGACAGACCGCCCACTCTGTCCTACAATGTGCCTTGCCGACGATTCTGGACAGTCCGGTTCATTCTTCGAGGAACAGCATATGTCGCAGCTCTCATGGTTGAAGGGCAAACGAGGTGAATGGTACCTGGTGGTGCAAGCCGCGCTGTTCGTGCTACTGGTGTTCGGCCCTCGTTCCTTCCCGGGGCAGAGCGCCCCGAACCTCCCCTGGCCCTGGTTCGTCCTCCTGGCAGGAACCATCCTGTTTCTGGTCGGCATCGTTTTGTCGGTCTGTGGAACACTCAGCCTGGGGAAGAACCTCTCCCCTCTGTCGTATCCGAAGGAACAGGGGCGTCTGGTTGTCAGCGGCGTGTATCGCATCGTGCGCCACCCGATCTACAGTGGCATCATCTTCATGGCATTTGGTTGGGGCATGTGGCTGGAGAGCTGGCCGGTCATCGGCTATGCCCTGTTGATCCTGATCTTCTTCGACATCAAGTCGCGGCGCGAGGAGTTCTGGCTTGCGGAGAAGTACCCGGAGTACGCCGCCTACCGCAAGCGGGTGCGCAAGCTGATACCTTTTGTCTGGTGAGGTGAATTGCCATATGCTGGGCCTGCCCCCCCCCCCCTCTATTCCAGGAGAGGCGATGCGTTTGTTCTATAGAGCCGTTCCATCAGCGAGGGTGCTGATGGAACGGCTTTTTTGTTGGCATGGGATGGGAATGTGCCCGAATTTCCCGAAATGGGTGATGATGTTTAAAAGCCCCGTAGGGGCGAACCTTGTGCTCGCCCGGATCGCCCTTGGTGTATTTCTCTCTCAACCAAGAGCCTTAGCCCCTATGTCCCAGGAACATCTTCCCAAGGTTGCACAAAAAACTAGGAAGTGTCCCTGGTTTTACCTGTAACTACTTATTTTAATGCAATTTGTCTTGATTTTAATTCAATAATTTTGTTTTTAAGTGGAATCAATCTTGGGTCATTTGCTGAAAGTTTTGATTCTGCCATTTCAAGAATAGACATAGCTCTATCATAATTAAATTTAGTGGTGTTATAACGAGATATTTCTAAGAGCTCGTCAATTGTTAGTTTTTTATTCTCTGGAAGATGTAAAATGCATCCAAACAGTAAAATCAACAGCAAAGCTACTGTACCATATCCAGAAATACTGTATAATTCTTGCCTCTTTGTTGAATCTTTAGAAAAAATAGCTGTCAAAATAATAATTGAAATAATTGATAATATTGCAGTTACTAATAAAGAAATTGGTGAATGTATAGGTAGTGAAGATTGTGATATGTTTCTGATTCCACAACAAAATGAACCAATAAATATACCAATTGATACAGCGTCGTCCGGTTAGGTCTTTGCATGGTTCTTTGAGAATGTAAAAAAGTAACAAAATCAGCGTGATGCCACATTTTTTTTGCTTGACTTTTAGTAAAAAATTGGCGGGCCACCATCGTAACTACTTAATATTACACGAGTTACGACATGCGACCTTTCAAGCGACTGAAACAACGACGAAAAGCACGTGCTTTCAAATTGCTTCTTACCCCGGTTTTTGAGAGATTCAAGTCCGATAAACAACTTGAATCCAGGGGGTACCGCCCGTTGCAAATGACCTTTGATGATCAGCTAAAGGCCCTGATTTTCTATCACCTTGAAGAGTTTTCTTCCGGGAGCGAACTGCTGCAGGCTCTGGAACAGAATGACTTTGCCAAGGAGTGCGTTGCTCCCCCCAAGGGGATCAAAAAGAGCGCCTTCTTCGAGGCGATCAATAACCGTGGCCTTGAGCAGCTAAGTGAGGTATTCGGACATCTGGTCAAGCAAGCAGGCAAAGTGCTTCCGGCCGAATACGCTCACCTTGGCAACCTGGTATCCATAGATGGCTCTTTGATTGATGCTGTGCTGTCCATGGAATGGGCTGATTACCGAAGCGGCTCAAAGAAGGCCAAGGCTCATGTCGGCTTCGATATCAACCGGGGCATTCCCAGGAAGATATACCTCAGCGACGGTAAAGAGGGTGAGCGCCCCTTTGTTGACAAGATCATCGACAAAGGCGAAACCGGCGTTATGGATCGCGGGTATCAGTCCCATGACCACTTTGACAAGTGGCAGGCCGCCGAGAAGTTCTTTGTCTGTCGTATCAGGGAGAATACGATCAAGATAGTCATCAGAGAGAATGCCGTCAATCCTGACAGTATTATCTTCTATGACCGGATCGTAATGCTCGGCACCAAAGGCGTAAACCAGACTGAGAAAGAACTGCGCCTTGTTGGTTACCGTGTTGACGGTAAAGATTACTGGATCGCTACCAACAGGTACGACCTGACCGCTGAACAAGTCGCCGAAGTCTATAAGCTCCGCTGGAACATCGAGACCTTCTTTGGCTGGTGGAAACGCCATCTCAAGGTGTACCACCTGATCGCCAGGAGCAAGTACGGGCTGATGGTCCAGCTTCTTGGCGGCCTTATAACCTATCTGCTTCTTGCTATTTACTGCCGGGAGCAGCACAACGAACCAGTCAGCATCACTCGGGTACGGGAATTACGCAACCAAATCGCCAATGAGGCAGCAGAAGAACTAGAGCAAAAACGGATGCGAACACAGCAAAAATCCCACAAAAACAAACTTTTAAAGAAAAAACGACGACATGCAAAGACCTAACCGGAAATTACTGCAATTGATATATAAAAAATAGATTTTCTTATTTCTCTATGTTTTGGAAAAGCATCTGTTAACTGCAAAAAAAAACCAAGAATGCTGGCTATGCCGGTGATGTACGTAAAATAATCAGCCGTTGGTAGATTCATTATCACCTCTATTAGATTGACTGACTGGCAATAAAAGGATCCGTCGTCTTCTCGAGTGACGTTAATTCGGGGGACATTTTGGTTGTCGTTTCGGGTGATTCTGCAGACATTATAGAAAAGGTGTCCTCGTTGTATTTCCGTAGAAAATTCTGATACCAAAATTCCTGCCCCTGTCTCCCCCCCCCGGTGAGGGGAGGCGACAGGGGCAGTAAGGTGTCAGAGGGGAGAAGCGGCTACGCGCACTCGGAGTAGCCGCAGGCGTGGCAGACTGAGCAGCCCCCCTCGTGTTCGACCACGCCGCCGCATTCCGGGCAGGCGCCGCGCTCCTGGCGGGCGGTGACGGCACTGATGTCGTAACCGCCGTCGATCAGGTGGGCCTGGATGGCCTTGGCAACGGCGTCGGCGCAGGAGAGCACACGGTTTTCTCCGAAGCCGGAGGGGCAGTGGCAGGAGATGCCCATGAGCTGCTTGACCACCTGGCGGGCCTGGACGCCGCTGCGCCATGCCAGGGAGACCATGCGGCCGATGGCCTCGCTCTGGGAAGCGGCGCAGCCGCCTGCCTTGCCCATGGTGGTGAAGAGCTCGAACAGGCCGTTTCTGTCCTCGTTGATGGTAACGTACAGCGGGCCGCAGCCGGTCTGCATCTGATGGGTGCTCCCCCTGAGGGACTTGGGACGGTCGCGCTTGATCGCCTTCTTTTCTTCGGGAGCAGCGGCTGCCTCGCGAGGCGCCTCGTCCTTCTTGGCGGTGGAGAGCACCTGCTCGTCCCGGGAGCCGTCACGGTAGATGGTGACCCCCTTGCATCCGGTCTGGTAAGCCAGGCGGTAGACGTTCTCCACGTCCTCGATGGTTGCCGAATTGGGGAAGTTGACGGTCTTGGAGACGGCATTGTCGGTGTGCAACTGGAAGGCTGCCTGCATCTGTATGTGGTCGTTGGGGGAGATGTCGTGGGCGGTGACGAACATTTCCTGCACGTCCTGGGGCACTTCGGGGATGCCCTGCACCGTGCCGTGCTCGGCGATGCGCTTCATCAACGACTCGGAGTAGAAGCCGCGCTCCTTGGCGATCCTCTCGAAATGGGGATTGACCTCCACCAGCACGTTCTTGTCCATGACGGTGCGCAGGTAGGAGACGGCGAAGAGCGGCTCCACGCCGGATGAGGCGTTGGCGATGATGGAAATGGTGCCGGTGGGGGCGATGGTGGTTACCGTGGCGTTGCGCATCGGCTCGGCGTCTTTGATGTCGAAGGTCGAGCCGGTGAAGTTGGGGAAGGAACCGCGGACCTTGCCCAGCTCACGGGAAGCCAGGCGCCCCTCGTCGTTGATGAACTTCATGACCTTCGTGCCCAGCTTGACCGCCTCGGGGGAGCTGTAGGGGATGCCCAGCAGGATCAGCATGTCGGCCCAGCCCATGACCCCCAGGCCGATCTTGCGGTTGCCGTGGGTCATGTCGTGGATCTGCTGCAGGGGGTAGCTGTTGGCTTCGATCACGTTGTCCAGGAAGTGCACCGCGTTCCGGACCGTCTCCTTCAGCCTGTTCCAGTCGATGGCCCCCTCGGCCACGAACTTGCCCAGGTTGATGGAGCCCAGGTTGCACGATTCGTAGGGGAGCAGCGGCTGCTCGCCGCAGGGGTTGGTGGATTCGATCTCTCCCACCTGGGGGGTGGGGTTGTCGCGGTTCAGGCGGTCCAAAAAGACGATGCCCGGCTCGCCGTTCTCCCAGGCTTGCTTGACGATGCGCTGGAAGACCTTGCGGGCGTTGAGGGTGCCGTGCTGCTTGCCGTTGCGCGGGTTGACCAGGGTGTACTCCTCGTCCCGCTCCACGGCCTGCATGAACTTCTC